>JBGOXZ010000272.1:0-4461 GCA_041479395.1 Opitutaceae bacterium | reverse complement strand
CATGAAAATCCGTCTGGACGAGCTGCTGGTGCAGCGCGGCCTCGCAACATCGCGCGCCCAGGCCAAGGCGCTCATCATGGCCGGCCGCGTGGTTCGCGGCACGGAGCGGCTCGACAAACCAGGCCGGGAATACCCCGATGACATCCTCCTCACACTGGAACAGCCGCCCCGTTTCGTGAGCCGTGGCGGCGAAAAGCTCGCCGCCTTCCTCGCGCAATTTGGCGTCGATCTGCGTGGCGCGCACGTGCTCGACGTGGGTGCGTCCACCGGCGGCTTCACCGACTGCGCGCTGCAGGCGGGCGCCGCGGATGTGTCCTGTGTTGACGTGGGCCGCGGCCAACTGCACGCGAGGATCCGCGCCGACCCTCGCGTGACCAACCTTGAGAAACTCAACGCCCGCCAGCTCCGGCCGGGTGATCTGCCGCGCACCGCTTACGATGCCGTGGTGATGGACCTCTCCTTCATTTCCCTCAAGTCGGTGCTGCCCGCCGTGTGGGGTTTCCTGCGCCCGGGCGGCATGCTCATCGCGCTGGTCAAACCGCAATTTGAAGCCGGCAAGCGCGAGGCCGACAAAGGCCGCGGCGTCATCCGCGATCCCGCCGTGCAGGCCGCCGCGCTGGCCGACGTGACGGCCTTCGCCCTCGCCCACCTGCCCGGCGCGGCGCTGCTCGGTTCGATGGACTCCCCCCTCACCGGCGCCGACGGCAACCGGGAATTCCTGCTCGGGGTGAAGAAGCAAATCGCTCATCCGGCCAATGCCCGTCAATAATCAGGTTTGGCATCGGCGCCGATTAGCGCCAATTAGCGGTTGACCCATGCAACCGATCCGCCGACTCGCCTTTGTCATCAACGAGCAGAAATCCGGCGCGTCCGAACTCGGCCAGGTGCTCATGGCGGCGGCGCGCAAGTCCGGCGTGGAGCTCACGCGCGCGGAGCACTTCCCGCTGCCCGAAGGTTTTCTGAAGGGATTTGACGCCTGCTGTGTCATCGGCGGCGACGGCACCTTGTTGGGCGCGGTCAAGGCCGCCGCGCGCGCGCAGGTGCCCATCATCGGGGTCAATCGCGGCAGCCTCGGCTTCCTCACGACGTTCTCCGCCGAGGAAGCGCGGGCCCATTTTGCCGACCTGCTCGCAGGTGGCTATCGCCTCGCCTGGCGCGCGCTGCTCGACTGTTCGACCGGTCCCGGCCAGCACGATCTCGCGCTCAATGACGTGCTGATCAAGGACGAGATCAATTCCCGGCTCGTGCGGCTCGAGGTGTTCGCCGCAGACGAGTTGGTGACGGACTATTACTGCGACGGCCTCATTTTTTCCACTCCCACCGGCTCCACCGCCTACAACCTTTCCGCCGGAGGTCCGCTCATTCATCCGGCGGCGGAAGTCATCGCCATGACGCCGGTCTGCCCCCACACGCTGAGCAATCGCTCCATCATTTTTCGCCACGACGTGAAGCTGCGCGTCTACAATCGCATGGAGCACTCGCGGCTCCTCGTCGCCATGGACGGCCAGCGCAACCTCACCTTCTGCCAGGGTTCGCCTGTGGAAATCTCGATTTCGCCGCTCAAGCTCCCGCTGGTGCAGCGGCTGGACTACTCCCATTTCACCGTCGTGCGCACCAAATTGCAGTGGAGCGGCGGGGCGGCCGAGCCGCCTCCGGATCGGAGCTGACGCGGCCAGACTGGACTGTCACCCCAGATAGATGGCGCGGTCAAACGCACCGTTGCTGCGCCCGCACCCTTCCCGCAGGTTCGCATTCGCGCAACAAAAAGCCCCGGCGCGGACCGGGGCTGGAGTCCAATTCAGGCAAGCAGCGACCGTCACGGATTGTCCCCGGACGGTTCGTCATCCTGGGCTTCCTTGGCCGCACCGGCCTGTTGCCTGGCTGCCATCGTTGCCTTCCGTTTCTCGGCGGCCGCCTTGTATTTTTCCTCGTCGGCCTTCCTCGCGGCGAGTTCGTCTTCGTCGAGCTTGCCGTTCTGGTTCTTGTCGTATTTGGCCAGCTTCTTCGCCTCGATCGCGGCGGCCTTTTCGCCTTTTCTCGCCTCCTGCGCCGCTTTCTTCTCGGCGCGGACTTTTTCGTCATCGGCCTTCATGACGGCGCGCTCGTCCTTTTCGAGCTTACCATCCTTGTCCGCATCGTAGCGGGCGAGGTCCTCGGCGCGCCGCGCCTCGCGGGCGGCGCGCTGTTTTTCCTTGTCGGCCTGCCAGACGGCCTTCTCGGTTTCGTCGAGCATGCCATCCTTGTTGGCGTCGTATTTCTTGAGGACGGAGGCGGGAATCTCTTCTTCATCGGCCGCGGGCGCAGAGATCGAGAGAAGCGGCAGTCCCATGAAGACCGCCGCGCAGAGAATACAGGCATAGGGGTGGATTTTCATAAACGAGAAATACCGTAACTGCGGGAGTTTTGCAGGCAAGCGGATTTTTTCCATTTCCGCGCACCGCCGCCGGGACGCGGCGAGGCCGGCCGGGGCTTGGCGGTCTCGCGGGATCGCGGGGCGGGTGCCGCTTCGCCCGACCGCCGCGACGCCGTCCGCGTCGATTGAACGCGGTCTACGGCCGGACCGCCAACTGCGTGCGCCGCATCGCCTGGAAACACGTTTGCCCCAGGCGTTGCAAGTCGGCCACGGTGACGGCATCGATGTGAGCGTCGTACTCCTTCCAGTCGTTGACGGGGAGGCCGTAAAGGGCGTTGAGGCCGGCCTGCATCGCGCGGGCGGCGTTGGTCTGGAGGCTCATGCGGCGCGCGGCCTTGAGGCGGGTCTGGCAGCGGCTCAGTTCAGCCCCTTCCACCCCGCCCGCCTGCACGCGGGCGATTTCCGCCCCGATCTCGGCCAGCACCTCGGCCGTGCGCTCCGGACTGGTGCCGGCAAGGAAACAGAACATCGCGGTCTGCAGTCCGACCACGCGGGCCGAACGCACAAAATAAGCCAGCCCTTTCTCGTCGCGCACCCGCTCGAAAAGCCGCGATGACAGGCCGCTGAAGAGTTCGTCCGCCACCTCGCTCACGTAGTAGTCGGGCGCCAGCAGGCCGGGACCGGGAAACGCCTGGAAGACGACCGCCTGCTGCCGCGGTTGGGTCTCGACGAAGTCGCCGATGGCGGCGGGCCCGGCGAAACCGGCGGCGGCCGGCGCAAGCCTGCCTCGCGGAATCCGGGCGAGAAAGCGTTTGAATTTCGGCGCGAGCTTGCGCGGGAGAAAGTCGCCGGCCACCGCCAACACGACATTGCCCGACACGACGAGGCGGCGGTACAGCGTGGCCAGGTCAGCCGGGGCGAGGGCCTTGAGGCTGGCTTCGTCGCCATGCACGTCGACGGCGAACGGATGGTCGCCGAAGAACAGGCGGCGCAGACGCTTCTTGCCGAAGGTCACGACATCGTCGGCATCCTCCTGCAGTTCGGCCAGCTGGGCGTCGCGCTCCGACGCGAACGTGACGGGCGCGAAGGCGGGGGCCAGCACCGCGTCGGCCAGCAGGTCGAGCGCGCGTTCCAAGTCGGCCGGCAGCACTTCGAGCGCGAGGCCAAAGCTGTTGTTGCCCGAGAACGGGCCAAACGATCCACCCACCTCCTCGATGAGCCGGGCGACTTCGGCCGCCGTGCGCCGTTTCGTGTCCTTGGTCAGCATCGTCGCCAGCAGTTCGGTGGCACCGCGGCGACCGGGGACCTCATAAAGCGGGCCGCCCAGGAACAGGAGCCGCAAATGGAGATTGGGGAGTCTCGGATCACGCTGGAGCAGGAGGCGCGCGCCATTGGTCAGGGCGGCTTCCTCGAAGTCCGGGATGGACGGGCCTCCTTCGCCGGAGCGGCCGCGGGCGACCGGCGCCGCTCCAGCCGGATTGATCGACACGACGGTCAGCCGTTCGGGCACGAGGTAGGTCTGGAGCACCCGGCGGAGGTCGCCGGACGTGAGCGCGCGCAGGCGTTCGAAGTAGGTGCGGCTGTAATCGAGATCGCCGACCACGACCTCGGCGAGGCCGAGGCGCGCCGCCTGGCCGGCCATGGTCTTGCGCGTGTTGATTTCGCCGACCACCGCTTGGCGGAGGGCCTTGGCCACGAGCCGGTGGGAGAAGCCGCGCGTGGCCTGACGTCTGAATTCGCGTTGGATGGCAGCAGTAGCCGCCTCGCGCCGGTTGACATCGCAAGTGAAGGATACGCAGAAGAGTCCGCCCGAGCCGGGATTCCAGGCATGGGCGTCGATGGTATGCACGAGGCGCGCTTTCTCCCGGATGGTCTGCCAGAGAATCGAACTGTCCCCGTAGCCCAGGATGGTGGCGAGCAGGTCGAGCGCAGGCGCATCGGGATGCGTCAGTCCGGGAATCTGCCAGCCAAGGCCGGCCCGCGTGAGCTGCACCTCCTCAAAGCGGTGCTGCTCGCGCCGGGCAAGCTGCCGGGGCTCGTCGGGCAGATGCACGGGCGCCAGCCGGGCGCGCGGTCCCCCCACCGGCGCCGCCGCCAGCCTGAAGGAT
>JBGOXZ010000271.1:0-4475 GCA_041479395.1 Opitutaceae bacterium | reverse complement strand
CGGCTTCGTGCGCTCCAAGCCAACCGACTTCACCTGCTCGATCGGCGGCAAGGCCGCCAAGACCGGCAAAGTTCCGGCGCTGGCTCCCCGACAAGAGACAACTGTTGAGGTTCCATGGAAATGGAAACAGGGACCATTCAAGTTCGAGGCCCGGGTCGACACCAAGGGACTGTTCTTCAATTCCTCGTCCCAGTGGCTGCTCTGCTGGCCGGCCGCGTGTTCGTGCCCGCACGCGGCGCTGGGATGATGTTGACCGCCGAGGGTGTGATGGTGACAAACGCCCCCACCCCGCCACTGGCGCCAGAAATAGTACAGGCCCACCGCGACCAGAAAGCCACCGATTAGCCACGGAGAGAATTCTCTCACTCGCGCATCGAGCTGGAAACCGAACCACGCGATGGCGACGCCGAGCAGGGTCGTGACCCCCACGTGTCCAAAGCCGGCGCATGCCGTCACGGTGAGGGTTTTCGTCCGGCTCCAGCCGCGGGCGCGCGCCACCAGCACAAACGGCAGCCAGTGCGTCGGAATCGCCGCGTGGAAAAAGGCCACGGTGAAACCGGTGGCGGCGATGGTGGTAAGAACCGCGGAATTCATTGGGCAGACTCGACCAACGGCGTCGGGGGCCTCGGGCCGAACGGGCACGTTGGACGACCGCCGCCGCGACTCCAACCTAATTTGCATCGCAACCCGGGGCGGGCATCGAAACGCTCACCGACTGTCAGCGCCTGGCCTCCTACAAAACCCGTCAAGCCTCCAGCCCACGACCCGTGCGGAATAACATTTGAAACGCGGCGACCCAGAGGGCACAGAGTTGTCTGTCTGCCAACCGGCCCCAGGTCTCCCTGAAATCTGTCCGCCATGACCTCCCGTGAACGTTTTCTCGCCGCCTGCGCCTGCCGCCCGCTGGAGCGCCCGCCGCTCTGGATCATGCGCCAGGCCGGCCGCTATCTGCCGGAATATCGGGAGCTGAAGGCACGGTATTCCTTTGGCGAACTGGTGCGCACGCCGGAACTCGCGGTCGAGGTCACGCTTCAGCCGCTGCGCCGTTTTGCGCTGGATGCGGCCATCCTGTTCTCCGACATCCTCGTTGTCCCCGAGGCGCTGGGCCAGGGTTTCCAGTTCAAGGAGGGGGGCGGCATCGCCATGAACCACCGCATGGAAACGCGCGCCCAGCTCGACCGGCTGGCCATCGGCGGGGTGCCGGAAAAACTCGGATACGTCGCCGCCGCGCTCCGCCTGCTTCGCCGTGAACTCGGCGGCGACAAGGCCCTGCTCGGCTTCGGCGGCTCGCCGTGGACCCTCGCCTGCTACATGGTCGAGGGCGGCGGCTCGGACGACTTCGCGCGCACCCGGGATCTTCTCCACTCTGACCGCGCTTTCTTTGACGCGCTGCTCGACAAACTCACCTCCGCCCTCACCGACTATTTCTTGATGCAGATCGAGGCCGGCGCCGACGCCATCCAGATCTTCGACACGTGGGGCGGTCTCGTCGCCGGGCCGGACTATGAACCGGCTTCGCTCCAATGGATCCGCCGCATCATCGCCGCCCTGCCGGCCGGCTTCCCCGTCATTCTGTACGCCAAGGGCGCTGCCGCTCATCTGTCCGCCCAGGCCGCCAGCGGCGCGCGCGTCCTCAGCGTCGACTCGACCGTCGATCTCGCCGCCGCGCACGCGGCTCTCGCCCAACATCCGGAGCTCAAAGCCCTGAACCGCCCGATCGCGTTACAGGGCAACCTCGACCCCGCGCTGCTCAGCACGACGCCTGAATCCGTCCGCCGCGAAGCCCGGCGCCTGCTCGAGTCGATGCGCGGCCGCCCCGGCCACATCTTCAACCTGGGTCACGGGATCCGGCCCGATGCGAAACTCGACTGCGTCGCGATGCTGGTGGACACCGTCTTGGGCTGGAGAAACTAATCCTGTGGACATCGGGCGGACACGGTGCTGGATAACCGCCACAAGCTTCTGTAGACAGGCTGCCATCATCCGTTTTTGATTTCATCATGTCCTCCGCGCGCTCTGCGTCTTCCGCGGTGAAAAACGGGATCGCCATCGTGGGTGGCGGCGTTACGGGCCTCACTGCCGCGTGGCGGCTGCATTCCCACGGCCACCGCGTCACCCTGTTTGAACAATCCGACCGCCTCGGCGGCGCCGTCACCACGGTGGTGCGCGACGGCTGGCTCATCGAGAGCGGCCCGAACTCTCTCCTGGAATCGCCGCAGTTTGACTGACTCGTCACCGAACTCGGCCTAGAGGGCGAACGCCTCTACGCCGCGCCCGCGGCGAAGAACCGCTACCTCGTGCGCGACGGGCGGCTGGTGCCGGCGCCCATGGCCCCGCACCGGATCCTCACCACGCCCCTGTTCTCGCTGCGCACGAAGCTGCGCCTTCTCATGGAGCCTTTCACCCGGGCCCGGGTGCGCCCCGCCGATGTGAGCCTCGCCGCGTTCGTGCGCGACCATTTCGGCCAGGAGATCGTCGACTACGCGATCAACCCGCTCGTCGCCGGCATCTACGCGGGCGACCCCGAAATGCTCTCGACCAAGTATGCGTTCGCCAAGCTGTGGGAGATCGAGCAGAGCCACGGCTCGCTCATCCGTGGGCAAATCGCCGCCATGAAACAACGCCGGGCCCGCGGCGAAGCCCCGGCGTCGCGCATTGTCTCTTTCACCCGCGGCCTCCAAACCCTGCCCGCCGCCCTCGCGGCGAAACTCCCCGCCGGCGCCATCCGCACCCGCACTCCGGTCATCAGCCTATCGTCCGGCCCTTCCTGGAAGCTCGTGAGCCGGCGCGACGGACTGGCGGCCACGGATGAATTCGACGCCGTGGTGCTGGCGCTGCCCGCGGCCGCGCTGGCGCACCTGCCCATGGGCCCGGCCGAAGAAAAACCGCTGGCCGCGCTTGAGCTGGTTGATTACCCGCCGATTGCATCGCTTTTCCTCGGATTCCGTCGCGAGCAGGTGGCGCATCCGCTGGACGGCTTTGGCGCGCTCCTGCCCGAGGTCGAACACCGTTCCATTCTCGGCGTTCTGTTCTCCTCAACGCTCTTCCCGGGCCGCGCGCCGGATGGGCACGTGGCGCTGACCGTGTACGTCGGCGGCACGCGCCAGCCCGACCTGGCCCGCCTCCCGCCCGAGGTCCTGCGCCCGCGCGTGCTCGCTGATCTCCGCGATCTGCTCGGCGTCAGCGGCGATCCGGTCTTCACTCACGCCACGTTCTGGCCCCACGCCATCCCGCAATACAACCTTGGCTACGAGCGTTTCCTCGACGCGATGGCCCACGCCGAAACGCAGCACCCCGGTCTGTTCATCGGCGGCCACGTGCGCGACGGCATCTCGGTGGCGAACTGCATCGCCGCCGGCCAGCGCCTCGCGGACGCTGCCGCGGCGTATTTGTCCAGGCAGAAACCCCCAGAGTGAGGTCCTCTTTCGGTGGTGGCGGAGGCCGGTTTTCCCTCGGAAAGCCGGTGCGCCGATCTCGGTTCCCGACGGGCTCCCTCTTCCCTTGACTCAGGGTGGACTTGGAGTAGCCTCACGCGCTTTTTCCGGAATGGCGCAAGAACTGAAAGACACGCTTCAGCTTCCGAGGACCGATTTCCCGATGCGCGCAAATCTCGTGCAACGTGAGCCGGTCCGCCTCGCGCATTGGGAGAAAATCGGCCTCTACGAAGCTATTCAAGCACGGCGCAAAGCGGCGCCGGCATTCGTCCTGCACGACGGCCCGCCGTTCACGGACGGCGATGTCCACATCGGCACCGCGCTCAACAAGACGCTCAAGGACATCATTCTTCGCTACAAATCGCTGCGCGGTTTCCGCACGCCCTATGTGCCCGGGTGGGACTGCCACGGCCTGCCCATTGAACAAAAGGTCACGCGCGGGCTGCAGGAGAAGAAACGCCAGGTGACCACCGCCGAGCTGCGGCGGTTGTGCGACGATTTCGCCGAGACGTGGATCGCGAAGCAAAAATCGCAGTTCCAGCGCCTCGGCGTGCTCGCCGACTGGAAGCATGAGTACAAGACCAAGGATCCGGGCTTCGAGGCCGACATCCTGCGCAACTTCGCCGCGTTTGTTGAAAAGGGCCTTGTTTATCGCGCCAAAAAACCGGTCTATTGGTCCATCCCTTTTGAAACCGCACTGGCGGAGGCCGAGATCGAATACAAGGACCACGTGAGCCCGTCGATCTGGGTGAAGTTCGCGGTGCCGGCCGCCGAGGCGAAGAAGTTTGGACTGCCTGCCGACAAACCCCTCTTCATCGTCATCTGGACCACGACGCCCTGGACGTTGCCCGCCAACCTCGCCATCGCGCTGCATCCATCCGTCGAATATGTGGCCGCCGATCTCGGTCATGAGCGTATCCTCGTTGCGAAAAGCCTGCTCGGGGCCGTGGCCGAAGCGGCCAAGCTCCCCGCGCCACCGCCGGTCGTGCACGCCGTTGCCGGCGCCAGGCTCGAGCATCTGCAGGCCCGCCATCCGTTCAT
>JBGOXZ010000270.1:0-4485 GCA_041479395.1 Opitutaceae bacterium | reverse complement strand
GTCCGCCGTAGCTTCATGCGAAGGCGGAAGCTCGCTCCTACGACTGCATGACTCTGGCCTAGGGCTTCGCCGCGAGGGCGTTGAACTTCGGCGTGAGATAGTCCGCGCAACTGTCGAGGGACGCCAGCTGGATGTAATCCGATTCCGGCACTTCGATGCCGTACCGCTTCCGGAGCTCCATGACGATGTCGAGGAAGTCCATGGAATCGAGCTGCAGCTGGTCGCGAAGCCGGACATCCGGCTTCAGATGGCCGAGGTCCTCGTCGGGCGCGATGTCGGCGATGATTTCGACGACCAGTTTCTTGCATTCTTCTTTTGTCATGGAGGGGCGCGAGGTCAGGCCCGGTGGCGGATGATGATGAGCGCGGAATTGATTCCGAGCATACCAAAGGAGTTGTTCAGAATTGCGTCAACCCGTTTTGCCTTTTTTGCCTCGTTGAGCACGAGGCCGGGCACGTCGCACTGCGGATCCAAGTCGTCGACGTTGATGGTCGGATGCACCATCAGATCGTCGAAGGAAGGCAGATTGCCGGCCAGCTCGAGGGCGCCGGCCGCGCCCATGGCGTGGCCGATGAAGCTCTTCGTGTTGTTGATGTGCACGCCGGGACAGCCGGCGAACACCTCGCCGATGGCAAGGCATTCCTGGATGTCGCCCTGGGGCGTGGCCGTCGCGTGCGTGTTGACGATGTCGATGTCGGCCGGCGTGAGGCCGGCGTGGGCGATGGCTTTGCGAATGCACTCGGCCTGCCGCACCGCGTTGGGCAGCACGTAGTCGGTGGCGTCGGAGTTGACGCAGTAGCCGCCCACTTCGCCGTAGATCTTGGCGCCGCGGGCCCGGGCGTCCTCGAGCCGCTCCATGGTGTAGATGCAGCCACCCTCGCTCACCACGATGCCATTGCGCTGCTTGTCGAACGGGCGGCTCGCCTTGGTCGGATCGGGATGCGACGCGAGCGCGCCCTGGCTCTTGAAGGCGGCAAAGATGCCAAAGGTCTGGATGGCTTCGCTCACGCCGCCAGCAAACGCCAGGTCGACCTCGCCGAGCCGCAACATCTGCGCGGCGTGGATGAGGCCGAGATTGCCCGCCGCGCAGGCGGCCCCGAGGGTGTAGGCGGGACCGGTGATGCCGAGGTTGAGCGAAACCTCGCCGGCCGGATTGTTAGCGACGGTGCGCGGGTTGTGGTGATGCGTCCAGAAGCGGATGTCGTACTTGAAGAGCGAGATGTTGTAGATCTCGTTCTCGGTCTCCACGTTGCCGTGCTCCGTGATGCCGATGTAGATGCCGGCGCGCGCCTTGTCGAAAGTCTCCCAGTTGACCCCGCTGTCCGCGAGCGCCTCGCGGGCGCAATGGATGCTGATGCTGCCCGCGCGCGTGCCGATGCGGACGTCCTTCTTCTTCTGGTACTTGAGCGGATCAAAGTGGCAGACTCCCGCCGGCTGCGCGCCCATGTAGCGCACCTCGATCAGTTCCACGCCGGAGACGCCGGTGAGCAGGTTCTGCCGGTATTCCGGCAGAGTATTGCCGTTGGGCGCGGTGAGGCCGAGTCCGGTAATGACGATGCGGGACTGCTTCATTGGATGGTTCGACAGGAGTTTCAGGCGCGCCTTGTCAGGTGCGCAAGAGAGTTTTGCCTAGCCATCGCTCAGGGAAAATCAATACAAGTCTCTTCCGATGAATGTTCTTGTCGTTGGCGGCGCCGGTTACATTGGCAGCCACTGCGTGCGGCAGCTCACCGCCGCCGGGCACCGGCCCGTGGTGATGGACAACCTGGTCTACGGTCATCGCCGCGCCGTCGCCCCGGCGGTGCCCTTCTACGAGACCGGTCTCGGCGATGAAGCCGCGGTGCGCGCGGTCCTCGCGAAGGAGCAGATCGAACTGGTGATGCATTTCGCGGCTTATTGCTACGTCGGCGAGTCCGTGGACGACCCCCTCAAATATTACCTGAACAACGTGGCCGCGACGCTGCACCTGCTCAACGCCATGCTGGGCGCCGGGGTGAAGAAGTTCGTGTTCTCCTCCACCTGCGCCACCTACGGCGTGCCGTCCGCCCTCCCGCTGGTCGAGACAATGCCGCAACAGCCCATCAATCCCTATGGGCAGACCAAGCTCGATGTGGAGAATGCCCTGAAGGCGCTCGCGCACGCCCACGGACTGAGCTTTGCGGCCTTCCGCTATTTCAACGCCGCCGGCGCCGCCGAGGACGGTTCCATCGGCGAGGACCACGATCCTGAGACGCATCTCATCCCGCTGGCGATTGACGCCGCGCTGGGCCGGCGCCCGCCGCTGCGGCTTTTCGGCACCGATTATCCCACGCCGGACGGCACCTGTCTGCGGGACTACGTGCATGTGGACGACCTGAGCCGCGCGCATATCGCCGTCTTTGACCGCCTGGCGACCGCCGGGGCCGCGCTCTTCTACAACCTCGGCACCGGCCGCCCTTGTTCCAACCGCGAGGTGATCCGCGCGGTTGAGAAGGTGTCCGGCAAAAAGGTGCCGCTGGTCGAGGCGCCGCGGCGCGCCGGCGATCCGCCCGCGCTCTACGCCGATTCCACCAAGGCGCAGCGCGAGCTCGGCTGGAAGGTGAAGTTCGCCGACGCCGAGTCGATCGTCGCCACCGCGTGGAAGTGGCACTCGACCCACCCGCACGGTTTCGGCGATCGAAAGCGTTGAGGTCTTGCTGCCCCGGTTGCCGCTGCATTCTCATCCTGTCATTCTGAGCGGAGCGAAGAATCCATCCGGACCCGGCAGGCAATGGTCCTCCTCGGTTGACCACTTCGCCGAGACGCCCACACCAATCGCACCACGCCGCGCCTGTGAGCTATTGGGTTTATATCATCGTCAACCACCCGCACGGCACCCTCTATGTTGGCGTGACGGGTGAATTGGAGCGCAGGATTTGGCAGCACAAAGCCGGTGTCTTGGAAGGCTTCAGCAAACGTTACGGGCTAAAACGCCTCGTTTACTTCGAACAGTTTCGCGATGTTACCTCGGCGATCGCGCGGGAAAAACAGGTCAAGGGCTGGCTGCGACGAAAGAAGATCGAGTTGATCACCAAAGCCAACCCACGGTGGCGTGACCTAAGCGAAGGCTGGTGCGACGGGAGCCCGAGGGCCTGATCCTTTTCCTGCCATTCGGATCAGCACGTGAAATCAAATTTGATGCGGCCGACAGCGGCCTCCAGGAGAGCTGACTCGCCTGCGGCATGGACGGCGCTTCGCTTCGTCTAGAATGGCAAGTCTGGTTTGTCATCCTGAACGCAGTGAAGGATCCAAGTCCAGGACCGTGAGCAAGCGTCCTTAGTGGATTCTTCGCTTCGCTCAGAATGACATGCCGGGTTTGTCATCCTGAACGCAGTGAAGGATCCATGTGGACTCAGCCGAGAGCGCACTCGACGTCACACTGGATGCTTCGCGCGGCTCAGCATGACAAGCAATGCATGCCAGTCGTGACCCTTGATTTGTCATCCTGAACGAAGTGAAGGATCCATCTGGGCGACGCCAGTATCTTGGCGATATCAACCTGGATGCTTCGCTCGGCTCAGCATGACACGCGGCCAATGTCGCACTGATCCAGCCGATCACGTCGCGAGGTCGATTGCGGACGATGTCGCCGGGGCCGGGCGGCCATCGATCACACCTTCAATCCCAGCGCGGCGATGCGCTTGCGGAGCGTGGTCCGGGTCATGCCGAGGCGCTCGGAGGCGCGCACCAGATTGCCGTGCTCGTCCTTGAGCACGCGCTCCACCATCTCGCGTTCCAGCCGCTCCAGCACCGGTTCTCTGCCCTCCGCTTTCAATCGAACGTACACGAAATCCAGCGCATCCTTCAGGGTGAGCGGCGGTGGCTCCGGGGCAGCCGTCGCGGGCTCCGGCGAAGGAGGCACCGCGGACGCCACCGCGGGTTCAGCCACAGGTTCTGCAGCCGCGGCCGGTGTCTCCGGCGTCGCTGCAACCGGTCCGGGTGGGCTTGCGGCAGGAGTCGCGCCGGGGCCGGGCGCCGCCGCCGCTCCGTCCGGCGGGGCCGCCGCGCAAATCTCCGGCGGCAGATCCTTGAGCAGGATGGTGTCGCCCTGGGCGATGATCGCGCTGCGGTAGACGACGTTCTCCAGTTCACGGACATTGCCGGGCCAGCGGTGCCGCAGCAGCACGGCGAGAGCTTCGGCCGACACCTGCTTCACCCGCGCCTTCTTCTGTTTCTGCAGGGTTTGCAGCACGTAATCGACAATCTGCGGGATGTCCTCGATGCGCTCGCGCAACGGCGGCATGCGGATGCGCATGACGTTGAGCCGGTAGTAGAGGTCCTCGCGGAAGGCCCGGCTCTTGACGATGGCCTCCAGGTCCTTGTTGGTGGCGGCGATCACGCGCACGTCGACCCGGATCGTTTCGACGCCCCCCACCCGCTGGATTTCGCCATCCTGGAGGACGCGCAGGATCTGGGTCTGCGTGGCCAGGGCCATGTCGCCGATCTCGTCGAGGAAGATGGTGCCGC
>JBGOXZ010000269.1:0-4491 GCA_041479395.1 Opitutaceae bacterium | reverse complement strand
TGATGACACGCAGAGCCCGAAAGATAACTGGGGCGTGTTTTCAAAATGTCATTGCGAGGAGCCGCGCAGCGAAGCGACGAAGCAATCCATCTGGAACCCGCCGCCGCGGCGGGGCTGGATCGCCACGGCCCGTTCTGCTGGCCAGCAGAACGGGCCTCGCGATGACAAGACATTTTGAAGACAAGCCGTAGCTCGCTCCTGGCCCAATCTTCGACCGGCAGGAACACCGCCTCCCGCGTGCCTCAGCGGTTCCGGCCGCCGACGCAGGCGCAGGTGTAGGCCAATTGGCTTGCCGCTCGGGGGCCGGACTTCTAGGTGTGGATCACGGCAATATCATACGGCCGGCAAACATGGGCGCCATTCGGAGGCTAGGCGGGATGGAAATGAATCCGGGAGGGGAATCTTGATGCCACATACGCTCAATTTCATTGCCGGATGGTGGCTGATACTGGCCGCTTTCGTGAGCGGCGCAGTCATTGGACTCGGGTTTCATCGCGAGGAGTTCCTCGGTGGCTACGTCTCGTTTCGCCGGCGGCTGTTGCGCCTCGGGCATATTGCTCTCGCGGCGCTTGGAACCATGAATGTCGTGTATGGGCTGTCGACTGGGGCGGGCCCGCGCCCCGACCTGCCGGGCATGCTGCTGCTCGGCGGAGCGGTCGCCATGCCATCGGTGTGTTTTCTCTCTGCGTGGCGGCAGCCGTTCCGGGCCTTCTTCTTTATTCCTGTCGTCCTGTTGGTAGCGGCAGTCATTCTCATCCTCCTGCGGATACCGTCATGAAGATCGGACTTCTTGCCATGAGCGGCGTGCGGGCGCACGACAAGAAGCTGCTCGAACTCGGCCTCACCCTGCCGGGCTTTGTCGAACGCAGCAAAATCATCGCGTCGCTGCCCAGTCTCGGGCTGCTGTATCTGGCGGCCAGCACCCCACCCGGGCATGAGGTGCAGTATTACGAGGCTGAGTCCGATGGCGCTGAACCGGCCGAGATCTACGCGTGCGATCTGGTCGCCATCAGCACCTTTTCGGCGCAGATTTTTGAAGCCTATGCGATTGCCGACCGTTTGCGGCAGAAGGGCGTCCAGGTCGCCATGGGCGGTTTGCACGTCTCCGTGCTGCCGCAGGAGGCGCTGCAGCATGCCGACTACGCGGTGATCGGCGAAGGAGAGAACGTCTGGCCGGCCGTGGTGGCCGCCGCCGCGCGCCGGGCGGAGCCGGCCATCTTCAAGGCGACGGATTATGAACCGGTCGACGTCGCGCGCCTGCCCGTGCCGCGGTACGACATTCTCGGCGACCGCCCCTACAACCGGTACACGGTCCAGGCGACGCGCGGCTGTCCGTGGCGCTGCGAGTTCTGCGCCTCCACGGTGATGCTCCAGGCGCCGTACCGGCGGCGGCCGGTCGACCAGGTCGTGCGCGACATTGGCTTCATCGAGGAGCTCCACCCGGAGGCGTTCATCGAGTTCGCCGACGACAACACATTTGTCGACAAACACTGGGGCCGGGCACTGTGCCGGGCGCTGATTCCATTGAAGATAAAATGGTTTACCGAAACCGATATCAGCGTGGCCGACGATGCCGAACTACTGGACCTGATGCATCAGGCCGGTTGCCGGCAGGTGCTGATCGGCCTGGAAAACCCGTCCGCCGGACCGCTGGCGGGACTGGAGCAGCGGGCCGACCGCAAAGCCCGCTGGGCGCCGCACTACGCCGAGGCGGTGCGTTCGATCCAAGGGCACGGCGTCACCGTGAACACCTGTTTTATTCTCGGACTGGATGGCTGCACGACGGACGTCTTCGACGAGATTCTCCGTTTTGTCGAAGAGGTGAGTCCTTACGACGTGCAGATCACCCTGCTGACGCCGTTCCCCGGTACGCCGCTCTATGAGCGTTTGCTGCGCGAGGGGCGCGTGCTCCAGCCGGGCGCCTGGCACCTGTGCACGCTATTCGACGTGAACTACCGCCCCACCGCCATGACACCACAGGAGCTGCGCGAGGGCATTTACCGGCTCGGGGAACAGATCTACAGCGATGACGCCACGCGGCGCCGGCGCAAAGGATTTTACGCTCAGTTCAAACATGAAAGGAATCCAGTATGAGAACATTGTTACCCATCCGCATCCTGTACGCCGTCGCGGCGGCCTATGATGGACTGCTGGGATTGGCGTTCATCGCCGCTGCGCCCCGAGTCTACGAGTTCGCCGGAATCACTCCGCCCAACCACTGGGGCTATATCCATTTCGCGGCCGGCCTGCTGGTGATTTTCGGCTTCATGTTTCTGACGATCGCGCTCCGGCCGGTCGAGAACCGCAATCTGATCGTCTACGGCATCCTGCTCAAAGTCTGCTATGTCGCCACTGTTGGCTGGCACTGGTATCATGGTGGCATACCGAACCTGTGGAAATATTTCGCGCTGGCGGACGTCGTTTTCGCCGTACTGTTCGTCTGGAGCATGATTCCCTTGGAGTCGGCAGCGGAAACGCCGAAACCCAAGGACACGGCCGTGCCGGCGTAACCGCCGGGTCGACTTGGTATCGAACTGCCAATCCCATAGGCCCACTTCCCCGCCTGCCTGATTCAGGCAATCGTCGCCGGCGCCTCATTTCGCGGTAAGCGCGTTATTGCGGAAGGCACCAGCAATTACGCGGCGACGGTGGCGCCATGGAATCCTGGTTTGTCGTCATGCTGATTCTTTTTCGGCGCAGCGCGCGCGACGACGCGAAAGCGCTAGGCGCGCGACCCGCGGCTCGCTGACGCGAATCCCAATACGGCAGTTTTTCGTGCCCTGGGGAAAATGATGTTCCCCGGGGCCGTTGGTACCGACTCGGTTTGCCGATCGTTGGAGGGACGCGCTCCCGCGCGTCCCGGAACGACCAGGCGGTCATGCCTCCAATCGATGCAACCTGAGTCAGTACCGGGCCGTTATCCGGTTTGACCCAGGGGGGCTTCCTTGCGAAAGGTAGGGCGCATCGCGCCATGTCCCTCGATCACATCAAGCAAGCCCTCCTCGCGTCGTACGAAGCCCACGGCGGCATCAACCACTTCGACGGCACCAACCTGCCCTCCGAGGAGTCGGTTGACCGCCTCGCCTCGGATCTGATGCACCTGTTGTTCCCGGGATTTTTCGAGCAAAGCCCCGTGACCCGCCGGAGTGTGGCCACCCACACCGAACGGCGCCTCGAGGAAATCGCCGCGCGCATGACCACCGAGATCGAGAAGTGCCTGCGTTTCGCCCGCGATCCCCAGCCGGGCCGGCGCGCGCGCGAACTCACCATGGAGACGTTGGGGCGCCTGCCTGACGTGCGCCAGGTAATCCAGACCGACGTCACCGCCGCCTACGTGGGCGATCCCGCCGCCCGCAGCATCGAGGAGATCATCCTCGCCTATCCGTGCGTGCTCGTGATTTCGCTCCAGCGCATCGCCCATGTAATGTACGAACTCGGCGTGCCGCTGCTGCCGCGCATGCTCACGGAATATGCCCACGAGCGCACCGGCGCCGACATCCATCCCGGCGCGCAGATCGGCCCCCACTTCTTCATCGACCACTGCACCGGCGTGGTCATCGGGGAGACCGCCCGCATCGGCGCCCATGTCAAAATGTACCAAGGTGTCACGCTCGGCGCGAAATCCTTCGACGTCGACGCCGATGGCAACCCCGTCAAGGGCGTGAAGCGCCATCCGGACGTCGAGGATCACGTCACGATCTACGCCCACGCCACCATCCTCGGGGGCGACACCCGCATTGGCGCCCACTCCGTGGTCGGTGCCAACGTCTGGCTGCTGCAGCCGATCCCGGCCAACAGCATCGTCTACTACAAGGGGGAGAACCTGGTGGTGCGCGCACGGCGGAAGAAGGAAGCTGCCGTTGCCTCGATTGGCGCGAAGGACCTGCGCGACGGCATCGACTGGGTGATCTGAGGCTTGGGCGGGCGCACCCGTGCCCCGTCGCACGCCCTGCGCTTCGTCCCCGTCAGAATCCAAACACCCGATCCTGCCGGGCGGCGAGGCCGCGGGCCAGGTCGCGGGCAAAGAACGGCCCGCGGTAGATCATCCCGGTGTAGACCTGCACCAGCGTGGCTCCGGCGTCGAGTTTTTCGCCCGCCGATGCGAAATCCGTGATTCCGCCCGAGCCGATGATGGGCAGCTTCCCGTTCGTGGCGCGCGCCACGTAGTTGATGATCTCCGTCGAACGCCGTGCCAGCGGCCGGCCGCTCAGGCCGCCGGCCTGGTCCACGGCCGCGAATGACCCCGGCCGCGCCAGGGTCGTGTTGGTGGCAATGAGGCCGTCGAAGCCGAACTCCGCGATGGCGGCGAGCACGGCGTCAATCTGGCGAAAATCCAGGTCCGGCGCGATTTTCAGGAGCAACGGCCGGCGCGGTCGGCCGGCCGCAACCCGCGCGCGGTTGGCGCTCGCCACCGCCGGGAGCAATTCCCGGAGCCAGAGTTCCTCCTGCAGTCTGCGCAGATCAGGGGTGTTGGGGCTGCTGACGTTGATG
>JBGOXZ010000268.1:0-4504 GCA_041479395.1 Opitutaceae bacterium | reverse complement strand
CTGGGTCACCTCCGGCAGCAATTGCATGGTGGTGCGCTCGCGCCGATCCCAGGGCGCCAACGCCATGAGCGTGATGCTGTTGTTGCTGGCCGGATAACCGTTGATTTGGATCGTCTGCGCGGTCTCCGGAAAACTCCGGACGATCCCGGTGATCTCGTCGGAGTAATCCGCCAGCTGATCGATGTTCGCATTGGCCGCGGCCGTGCCGATCGCGATGATCATGCCCTGGTCCTCGTCCGGCGCGAGGTCGGTCTTCGAAAGCTGATAAAATGGCACCAGGCTCGCGAAAACGATCAGCGCAAAAACCACCACCACCGGGCGGTAGTCGAGAGTGGAATTCAGCAGGCGTTGATACGCGGCGCGGACTTTCTCGAACTGCCGGTCGAGGAAGTGGGCGAACCGCTGGTGGTTGCCGTCATCGTGCTTGAGCAGTTTCGAGCACATCATCGGCGACAAGGTGAGCGCGACCACCCCCGACACGATGACCGAGCCGGCGAGCGTAAAGGCGAATTCGCGGAAGAGCGCGCCGGTCAGCCCGCCCTGAAAGCCAATGGGGGCATACACCGCCGCGAGGGTGATGGTCATGGCGATGACCGGCCCGCCCAGCTCCCGCGCCCCCTTGAGGCTCGCCTGCAACGGCGACAGCCCCTCCTCGATGTGGCGGTGGATGTTTTCCACCACCACGATGGCGTCATCCACCACCAGCCCGATGGCCAGGACCATGGCCAGCAGCGTCAGCAGGTTGATGGTGAAGCCCAGCACGAGCATGAGGAAGCACGCGCCGATCAGCGACAGCGGCATGGCCACGATGGGAATCACCACCGAGCGCACCGTGCCGAGAAACAGATAGATGATGACGACGACGATCAGCAGGGCTTCGACGAGGGTGCTGACGACTTCGTCGATCGCGCTCCGGATGTAGTCCGTGGCGTCGTAGGGAATCGCGGCGTAGACGCCACGCGGGAGCTCCGAGACAATCTGGGGAAAGACCTTGCGGACATCGTTGATCACGGTGAGCGCATTGGCGGTGGGCAGGACGTTGATGGCGATGGCGGTGGTCGGGTTGCCGCCAAACTTGACCGTCGCTTCATAGCTTTCGGCGCCGAGCACCACGTCGGCCACGTCGCCGAGGCGGATGATGGCGTTGTCCTGCTCCCGGATCACCAGCCGGCGAAACTCGTCGGCGGTGTGCAGGTCCGTCGACACGTTGAGATTCACCGAGATCATCGATCCCTTGGTGGAGCCGACGGCGGAGAGGTAGTTGTTGGTCGCGATCGCCTGCCACACCTGGGAGGAGCTGAGGCCGTAGGCAACGAGCTTGTCGGGCTTCAGCCAGATGCGCATGGCAAAGACGCGGGCGCCGAGAATTTGCGCGCTCTGCACGCCAGCCACGGCGGTCAGCTTGGGCTGCACGACGCGATAGAGGTAGTCCGTGATCTGGTTCGAATCGAGCTCGTCGCTGGAAAACATCAGATACATCGCCGCCGTGGATTCGGCCATCTGGACGTCGATGACCGGATCCTGCGCGTCGGCAGGCAGCTGGTTGCGCACCCGGTTCACCTTCGACGTGATCTGGGTGAGGGCGGCGTTCGGGTCGTAATTGAGCCGCAGGTGGACGGTGATCGCGCTCACGCTCGGCCCGCTGCTCGACTCCATGTAATCAATGCCGTCGGCGCTCGCGATCTCCCGCTCGAGCGGCGTGGTGATGAAACCGCGGATGAGGTCGGCGCTGGCGCCGACGTACACGGTGGTGACGGTCACGACGGCGATGTCGCTGCGCGGATACTGCCGGACATTGAGCAGCTCGATGGAGCGGAATCCGATGAGCAGGATCAGCAGGCTGATGACCGTGGCGAGGACCGGCCGTTTGATGAAGATGTCCGTGAAGTTCATCGCGGCTCAGGGATGATCGGGCTTGGGCGCCGCGGAATCGCTCGGCGTGACCTTGTTGTTGATGACGATGGTGGCGCCGTTGCGCAGCTTGAGCTGACCGGCGGTGACCACGACATCGCCGGGTTTCACCCCTTTGGTGACGGCCACCTGGTCGCCGCGGGTGGCGCCGGTCTGCACGAACTGCTGGCGCACGATGAGATCGCTGCCGTCCTTCCCCTGGTTTTCCACAACATAGACGGCGTTGCCGTAGGGATTGTAGACGATGGCGGAGAGGGGCACGGTGATGACCTTTTCGGTGACGGGCAGTTGCACCTCCACGGAGCCAAACATCCCGGGGTGCAGTCTGCCGTCCGCGTTTTTCAACGTGGCCTGGAGTTGGAAATTGCGCGTGGCGTCGTCCACGTTGGGGTTCAGGGCGTTCACCGTGCCCGCAAAGACCTCACCGGGATAGGCGTCCACGCTCACCCGCACTGGCTGGCCCGCGGCCATTTGCGCCGCATTTTGCTGTGGCAGCGCAAAGTTCATGTAGATGGGGTCGAGCAATTGCAGCGGCACCATGGCGGCACCGCTGCGGAGGAACTGGCCAAGGTTGACCTGCCGGATGCCAAGGCGTCCGTCAAACGCTGCGCGGATGGTCTTCTTGTCGATCGCGGCCTTGATCGCCGCAGCGTTCGCCTGCGTCTGCTGGAACGCGGCGGTCGCGGCATCGAGATCGGCCTGGGCATTGGTGCTCTGGGCCCGCAGTTCCCTGGCGCGGTCAAGGTTGAGCCGGGCCAGCGCTGCGGCCGCCTCGGCGCTGGCGAGTTGCGCCTCCTCCGCCGAAATGTCCTGCTGCACCAGCAAGTCGCCCTCCTTCACCGTCGCACCCGATTCGAACGCGATGCGGGTGACCGCGCCGTCGAGCTGGGCGCTGACGATGATGCCTTGGACGGCGGCGAAACTGCCGACCGCGTGCAATGTCGGTTGCCACGCCAGTTCCCGGACTTCGGTGACGGAGACCGCCGCCGGCGGCGGTTTCTGCGCCGCCATGCCCTTGTTCATCATGTAGCGCCCAAATAGTTTGTAGCCCAGGATGCCTCCGATGAGGAGACCCATCGCGAGCAACGTCAGGATCATTCTCTTGGCCATAGGTGCAGTGGGTTGAGGATTGGAAAGGAACGGCCGCAGCCTGCTTTCAGGCCTCCGCGGTCTTCGGTGGCAGACCAGCGGAGATTTCGGGCACGGCCTGCTCGATCTTGCCCATCAGAGTGACCAGCGTCTTGCGCTCAGCTTCCGTGAGCCGGCTCATGACCGTGGCGATTCGGCGAAAGTACTCCGGGAGGATTCGTTCGAGAAAGCTGCGGCCTTCGGCCGTAAGACGCACCAGCATCATCCGGCGATCAGCGGGTGCATGCTCCCGCTTGACGAAACCGTCGCGCTCGAGCGTGTCGATCAGCCCCGTCATCGTGGCGCGGGCGACATTGGCGCGGTCGGCCAGATCGGCGGGATTGGCCGGCTTTTCGGGATCGCGGTTGAGCAAGATCAACACGATGAAACGGCCCTGCGAGATGGCATGGCTGGCTAGAACCTCGCCAAACGCCTCAAACAGGTCCGTGCTTGTCCGCAACAAGTGCAGAAACGCTTCCATCGCGGACGGGTCCAGCTCCGGATAGCGCCTGGAGCGCTCGAGCAGGCACTCGTATTGTGGCACTTCCTTGAGGAGCAGCATCGTCACGGGCGGTAGTTAGGCTTCAAAATGATCAGGGGGCTGATGGTAAGGTACCTAATCACTCCGACAAGCAGAAATTGCCCAATAGTAGTGGTGCCGCGATCCGCGGAAGTCGGACTTATGCTTTTCGCCGCGCCTCAATGAGGGCCGAGTCCGGCATGCGCGGCCGGGACGGATGATCGCTTCACCCGCGGGTGGGTGACGTCATGGATGGCGTCGCGGATGTAGGCCGTGCCGTCGTATGCGATGCGCCCCTGCAGACCGGCCACGGTGGCGGCGCCCCGGCCGCGACGCGGAACCGCCTGTCTCTGCCAAGCCGGCTTCCGCCGGTCGGTCGGTTAGAGCGCCCGGGCGGCGGCCACCACCGCATCGGCGGTGATGCCGAGTTCCTTCATCGCCAGCGGCGCCGGGGCGCTGAGGCCAAAGCGGTCGATGCCCACCACCCGGCCGTCGAGGCCGACATACTCGCGCCAGAGCGGCGTGACCCCCGCTTCGATGGCCACGCGCTTGCGGCACGCCGGCGGCAGGATCGCGTCGCGATACTCCGCCGGCTGGCGATTGAAGCGCTCGAATGATGGCATTGAAACAACGCGCACCCCCGGTCCGAGGACCGTCGCGGCGGCCAGCGCGTGCTGCAGCTCGCTGCCCGTGGCCAGCAGGATGTGCGTGAGCGGTGCCGTCTCCTGCACCGCGACGTAGCCGCCCTTGAGCACGCCTGCGCGGCGGATGTGCGGTGGAATCTCATTGAGTGTCGGCACGGCCTGGCGCGTGAGCGCGATGAGCGTCGGTCCCTCGATGCGCTCCAGCGCCGCGGCAAACGCGCCCGCCGTTTCCTCCGGATCGGCCGGACGGATGACGTCGACTCCCGGGATGAGGCGCAGCGACGAGAGGGTTTCGACCGGT
>JBGOXZ010000267.1:0-4538 GCA_041479395.1 Opitutaceae bacterium | reverse complement strand
CTGGAGGCCGGTGACGGCTTTCACGAGGACGGCGACCACGGCGTAGATCAACGCAAACTTGATCGCGATGCCCAGACTGAGCGGGTTGTGCAGGTGCGGGGTCTCGACGTCACCTTCCGCCGGCCGGTTGAAAAGCCAGACCCAGAGCGCGAAACCGACGCCCGGCAGCGCCATCACCGCGAACGGCACGATGAGGGAGACCGCCAGGTCGCGGTTGAGCACGCCGACCACCACGAGGATGCGCGCGAGCATCACCGTGCAGGCGACCACCACGGCGAGCGCACAGCTGGCGGACAAAGCCGGGGCGTCTTTGCTGCGGCGGCTGAACGCGAGGGTGGTGGCCGTACTCGAGGCGAGTCCGCCGACCAGGCCGGTGATCGAGGTGCCCGCCTTGGCGCCGAGGAGGCGCATCATGATGTAGCCGACGAAGCCCAGGCCGGAGATCAACACGACCATCAGCCAGGTGGAGTAGGGGTTGAAGGCGTCGAAGGGTCCGTAGTTCCGATCCGGCACCAGCGGCAGCATCACGCCGGTGATGGCGATGAACTGCAGCGTGGCGCGGATGTCCTCGGTGGTGAAGGTGCGCGTCCAGGCGTGGATGGGCTGCTTGAGGCCGATCATGACCGCCGTGGCGGCGGCGACGAGGACGGCCGCCTGGATCTGGCCCCACCACACGAGCGCGCCCAGCAGGCAGGTGAGGAGCGAGGCCGCGAAGGTCGTGCTGCCGGGATGGCCGCCCACCGAGTTCCGGAAAGGCAGGACGGTGAGGTGCAGGGCCACCGCGGCGAGCAGGACGGGCAGCACGGCCACGGCGGCCTTGTCCGCCAGAAACGCGCCGGTGCAGCCGAGGATGGCCCAGAAGGTGTAGGTGCGCACCCCGCCAAAATCGACTTCGCTGCCGGGCGATTCCTTCTGGTCGCTCCACTGGCGGATCAGTCCCACGAGCGCGCCGAGACAGGCGCTCACCAGGATCGAGGTGACAAGGTTGGGCACGAGTGGAGCGGGAGCGTAGTGCCCCCGGTGCGCCGGGGCAAGCGCGGAGCGCCGCGCGGAATTTGACCGTTTCGTGAAACTGAATTCCCTCGGATTCTGGCGCCCGGTGCGAGGCGCTCGTCTGCGCCTCGTCCGCAGCAGGCTGAATTGACCGACACAACTCTGAATTCACACGGAAGGAGCTCCATGGCCGGCAAATCCACGCTCTACGAGAGGTTCGTCCGACGGCTGAGCGGGATGCTGCCGGGTTGCACGCGCTGAGGAGACCGCAGAGGAACCGCGCGGGGGCGCGGGGCAGGGTGGATCATTCCTAATCCGCCGCGTGCAAGGGCGGCGTGCCAAACCTTCGACCCGCTCGGGCCAGGGGATAACGCGCCCGGCCGGCGAAGTTTCCCATTGCCCACGGCGCGCCCGCGTGCGACATCATCGCCGGTCCGATGAGCGACATTCCGAACGAGATTACCCACGACCAATATGCCGTGCGGCTGAAGAAACTGCAGGACTTGCGCGCCGCCGGGTCCGATCCTTTTCGCGCCGCCTTCGCGCCGACGCATTTTTCGGCCGAGGCGCTGCGGCTTTACGTCGACGGCCAGGACAACGCCGTCACGGTCAAGGTCGCCGGCCGTCTGCTCGTGATGCGCGACATGGGCAAGAGCCAGTTCGTCAAGATCCTCGACCAGCAGGGGCTCATCCAGCTTTATCTGAAGAAGGACGTGGTGGGCGACGAGGCCTACGCGGCGTTCAAGAAGCTCGATCTCGGCGACATCATCGGCGCCGAGGGCATGCTCTTCAAGACCAAGACCGGCGAGATCACCGTGCGCGTCGCGCGCTACGTGGTCGTGGCCAAGGCGCTGCGCCCGCTGCCGGAGAAATGGCACGGCCTCACCGACCCCGAACAGGTCTACCGCCAGCGCTACCTGGATGTGATCGTCAACGAGGAGTCGCGGCGGCGCCTGCTGCTGCGCAGCCGCATTGTTTCGGCGATCCGCCGCTTCCTGGAGGACCGCCGGTTCATCGAGGTCGAGACTCCCATCCTCCAGTCCGTGGCGGGCGGCGCGGCCGCCAAGCCGTTCACCACGCACCACCACGCGCTCGGCTGCGACTTCTTCCTGCGCATCTCGCTGGAGCTCCACCTCAAGCGGATGCTCGTGGGCGGCTGGGACCGCGTGTTCGAGATCGGGCGTAACTTCCGCAACGAGGGCATCTCGCGCAAGCACAACCCCGAGTTCACCATGCTCGAGGTCTATCAGGCCTACAGCGACCGGCGCGGCATGATGACGCTGATCCAGGATCTGCTCACCATGCTCTGCCGCGACGTGCTCGGCACCTTCGAGATCAAGCACGCGCCGAGCGGCCAGGTGATCGGCTTCGCCGGCGCGTGGCGCGAGGCGAAGTACAAGGATCTCGTCGTCGCGGAAACGGGCGATCCGCAGTGGTTCCGCCGCGGCAAGGCGGAGAAGATCGCCGCGGCGGAGAAAATGGGCCAGCCGGTCAATCCAGCCTGGGAGGATTTCGAAATCACCAACGAAATCTTCACCAAGCGCATTGAGCCGAACCTCATCCAGCCGACTTTCGTACTCGACCTGCCGCGGCAGCTCGTGCCGCTGGCGCGGCTTTCGCCCGGCGACCCCGATACGGTGGACGTGTTCGAATTGTGCATCGGCGGCATGGAGATCGCGCCCGCCTATTCGGAGCAGAACGATCCGTTCGCGCAGCGCGAAATGTTCGAGCACCAGGCGGGCGAGGAGATCCAGAAGATCGACCAGGACTTCCTGCTCGCGCTCGAGCACGGCATGCCCCCGGCCGGCGGCATGGGCGTGGGCATCGACCGCCTCTGCATGCTGCTCACGGGCGCCGAGAGCATCCGCGACGTGATCCTTTTCCCGCAGTTGCGGCCGATGACCCGGGGAGAGTGGGCGTTGGATAAACTGTGACGGATCCTCGTCGTACTCTCCAGCAGCAGCATAGTTGGAACCACGAATGAACGCCGATGAACACGAAGGACGGGAAATCCTTTTGAATCATTCGTGTGGATTCGTGTCCATTCGTAGTTGAAAATGCCTTGGTATTTCTATCTCGCGCTGAAGCAGCTGTTCCCCTCCGGGCGACGCGTGGCGTTCTTCACGCTCGCGTCCATCGCCGGTGTGATGCTCGGGGTGGCCGTGCTCATCATCGTGCTCAGTGTGATGAACGGCTTCGGCGACGAGATCCGGGAGAAGATTGTCGAGACCAACGGCGATGTGCGCGTCGAGAACGGCGGCATCATGGTCGACCAGGAGGCGGTCATGGCGAAGATCCGCGGCCTGCCGGAGGTCGCGGCCGTGGCGCCCTATGCCCAGGGCATCGTGATGCTGCAGGCGGGCAACCGGCCTTCGTTTCCCTTCATTCGCGGCATCGATGTCGAGCGCGAGCAGGGCGTGGTGCCGCTGGCGAAGTTCCTCCTCGTCGGCCGGGTGGAGGATCTCGACGACGACGCGGTTTTCCTCGGTTCGGAGCTGGCGGCTTCGCTGGGCGTGCGCGCCGGCCAGAATATCGACATTTATTCGCCGCTCCTGCTCGAGCGCCTGAAAAAGGACGAGGTGCTGCTGCCGCGCGCGGTGCGGGTGGCGGGGATTTTCTCGACGGGCTGGAACCAGGTCGACAGCAACACGGTCATCTGCTCGCTGCGCCTGATGCAGGATCTCTACGGTCTGGGCGCCGGCGTCCACGGCGTCACCGTGCGCCTGAAGCCGGGGTGCGATCCCGACGAGTTTGCCGCGAAGCTCAACGCGCTGTTTGCCGGGGCCGACCGCGCGGTTTCGTGGATCGAGAGCAACCGCGACTTCCTTTTCGTGCTCCAGCTCGAGAAGAACATGCTGATGTTCATCATCCTCTTCATCATCCTCGTGGCCTCGTTTTCGATCGCGAGCTCGCTGCTGACGTCGGTGGTGCGCAAGACCAAGGAAATCGGACTGCTCGCGGCACTCGGCGGCAAGCCCCGCCAGGTGGCGGCCTGCTTCTGCTTCCAGGGCTTTTTCATCGGCGTGGTGGGCACCGCCCTGGGCATTGCGCTGGCGGTGACGGCGCTGACTTTCCGCAACGAGGTCGTCCACACGTTTGCGCGCATCACGCAGAGCGAGGCGGCGCTGTTGCGGTTCTACCAGTTCTCCAACCTGCCGCTGAGCTACTCGGGGCATGATTTCGCAGTCATCATCACGAGCTCGATCGTCATCGCGACGCTGGCCGGCCTGCTGCCCGCGTGGCGCGCCGCGCGGCTCAAACCCGTGGAGGCGTTGCGCAGTGAATAGTCTTTTTTGTGGGTCGGGCTTTATGCCCGACGAATCGCAGATGTCGGGGATAAACCCCGACCTACAGTCGGAGCAGAGCCATGCCTGACGCCGTGCTCACCGCCCGGGGGCTGCCGAACAG
Source organism: Opitutaceae bacterium (assembly GCA_041479395.1). Classification (GTDB taxonomy): domain Bacteria; phylum Verrucomicrobiota; class Verrucomicrobiia; order Opitutales; family Opitutaceae; genus Fen-1467. Next base: position 137 of record JBGOXZ010000267.1, on the reverse strand, counting down.
TCGCCAAGCTCAGGCTGAGGTTTAGCGTCGGCGAGCCTCCGGCGGGGCGGCCACTCGTGGTTCCCGGGCGGGGTGGGTGGCTCGCCCTCGGCTTAGCCCTTGGCCTCGCGGTGCTTCTCGAACGTGCCCGCGCTCAG
>JBGOXZ010000266.1:0-4542 GCA_041479395.1 Opitutaceae bacterium | reverse complement strand
TCGCCTTCGCCCGCGGCGAGGACTTCCTTGATCTCGATGGTCGCACCGGCTTCCGTCTTCGGATAGCGGTTCACGATCAGGATGTCGCCCTCGGACACGGAGAACTGCTGGCCCTGGGTCTTGATGGTGGCTTTCATGAATGGAAGCCGCGAAATAAGAGGTTTCGCATCCGGCAAGGCAAGGCTTAAGTTGGTTTTGTGGTGGCGCGATCCAGCGTGTTCCCGCCAGGTCGGCGATTTCGTCAACGGTGAAGGATCCAGCGGGACAGCGTCGAAGCAGCTGGCAAGATTTCAGGAACGCTTTCGGGGGCGCACGGCATGACCGACGTGGACTATACGGACTCATGCAGTTCAATCGGGTGGACGGACCGCCCGCCTGCGCCGAGGCTTCGGCGGGTAGGCTGGGCCGTCCGGGCCAGCACCTTGCCCGGTCCGCAGGCGGAGCCTCGGCGCGCCGGGCTCTGCTGTCCAGCAGAGCGCCCTAGCCGCACCTTTCGGTGCGGCGACGGACAGAGCGCAGACTGCGCCCGTCTGCACGAGTCCGTATAGCAGCACCGGACTTATTCACGGCCAGCCACCGCGGCTGCGCATCGCGGATCAGTCTGCCAGGTTGCCCTGACGCCTTTCAGGCTGCGGTCATCCGCGGGCGCGCACGATCACTTCGGGTGCACCAAGATCGTGCCGGATCTGGCTCCGCCTTGTTGGGCGCCAAAGGGATAGACGCCGATGTAATAGCCGTCGCGCCACCAGAAATCGGCCGGATTGCGCGTGCGATTGAGCATGGCTTGCTTGAGCTTGGCGGCCTCGATTTCCATCTGGCGCTTGACCGCTGCGGCATGGGCCGCCTCCCGATTGGCGAGTTCGCGCTTCTGGCGTTCCAACTCCGCCACCTGCTTGAGCGCGGCGAGCCGGCGGGCGTCGGCGTCTGCAAATTCGTTCTCCCGGACCTCGGCCTGTCGCTGCGCCGCAGCCTCCGCGGCTTCCTTGTCGCGCGCCAGGCGATCACGTTCCGCGGCGAAGCGGCGCGCGGTCTCCTCCGCCGCCAGGCGGGCGGATTCCTCCGCACGCACCTGCGCCAGCTGCGCTTCTGTCTCCTCCGCCTCCTTGGCGGCCTGCAAATCGGCCAGCCGACGGGCTTCGGCCTCGGCCGCGGCCCGGCGTTCGGCATCCTCGCGGCGGGCCGCCGCGAGGGCCTGCTCATTAGTGGCTCGCATGGCGGCCTCCTTGCGTTCCAAGTCAGCCTTGTACGCCCGGTAGCCGACGGCCATGGCGATCAGCAGGAGGATCGCCGCCAGGGAAATGCCGATGCTTTTTTTCATGGCTGGAGGAGAGTTGGAATGTATGCCCGCGTGGCCGTGAGTGCGTCCCGGTCAAGCGATTGACCCGAAATCAGGCAGATTGTTCAAGGGAAAGTCGGCCACCGTGGCGTGGGCCGCGTTGGCGGCAGCATAGGGAAGGGCCAGTTCCAGCGCTTCGAACAGCGGCTGCCGATGATGAAAAACAGCATGCAGCAGGCAGGCGTGCAACACGTCGCCTGAGCCGGTGGAGGACACCTCGACCACGGGCGGCGGCGGGACCGAGGTGGGCGCGCGGCCGTGTTCGGCAAACCAAACCGGCCGCGGTCCGTCCGTTACGATCCACGCCCGGACCGGCCAGCGGTCGAGGGAGGCGATGAGCCGCTCCGCCATCGGCTGTCCCCGCTCCTCCTCCGCGAACAGTGCGTCGAATTCGGTCCGGTTCACCTTTACCCAGGCCAGCGGCCGTTCGATCAACCAGGTCAGGGCCAGGCCGTAGGTGTCGGCCACGATCGGCCCGCGCGCGCACCGGCGGCTGATCGCCGCGTGCAATGGCTCGCAGGCTTCTGAATTCCAGCCCGGCACGCTGCCGCAGACCGCCAGCACATCGCCGGCCGGACAGGCGTCCAGGTACTCCGCACAGGCGCGCACGGCCGGGGTTTCGAACGGCGCGTCGGGGCCGAGGAAGGTTGTCTCGGGCCAGCCCGACGCGCGCACGACCAGGCCCGCACGGGTGGGCGTCGCCACGGGAAAGGTCTGGCAGGTGACGCCCTGGGCACGCACCCACTCCTCGCACTCGGCGCCGGTCGCTCCGCCGGGGAAAAAGAGCGCGGTGGTCGGCGCGCCGAGCCGCGCCAGCATCTTGGAGACATTGATGCCTTTGCCGCCGGCTTGAAACGTCGCCGCCTGCGCCCGCTGCGTGCGGCCCGGTTCCCACGAGGCGAACGTGAACGTCGTTTCCCAGAGCAGATTGCCGGTGAGCGTGTAGATGTGCGGGATCATCGCGGATTTCTGCGGGTCGGCTTCACAAAGACATAATTGGCGATGAATGTCAGGCCCAGCATGGCGCCCAGCGTACGAATGTTGCGCATGGCCCCGAAGACGGCGGAGAGCGAGCTGGCCTTCGGCTCCTGCACGCGGAGCAGGACGAGGCAGGACAGCAGGGCCGGCGCAATCTGGATCACGAAGGCGTAATGGTAGACGGTCATCGGATTCCACCCGCGGCGCAACGCATAGGTGAGGGCGGCGCCGCTGAGGATGGGGGCAACTGCCGTGACGATCGACGTCACCGCGGTGTAGAGCCCGATTGCGGTGGTCTTGGCTTCAGGTGGGATGAGTTTCAGCAACATGTTGAACAGCCCGAGCGTGAAGCCGGCCCAGGTGAAGCCGTTCCAGATCCAGAGGCCGTAGAGGAGCCAGGCGTTGTCGCGATCAAGAAAGAGCCAGACGAAGTACTGCGCCTGCCAGAGGAGGATCGCGGCCGCCATCACCGACTTGTTGCCGAGGCGATCCAGCAGGCGGCCCCAGGTCGGCATGGTCACGGCCGCGCTGAGGGTGTTGAGGATGATGAACAGGCACACCTTGGCGAGGGACAGTCCGAGCTGGTTGTACATGAACACCGGATAAAACGGTCCCAGGCAGTTGTAGGCAAAACCCCAGATGGCGCCGAAGACGATGAACGCGACCAACGAGCGGGTGTGCCAGATGATCCGCAGCTGCGCCCGCCAGGGGGCCGTCGGCGCGGAGTCCGTGGCGGTGGCGCCCAGCTTCAGGCGATGCTGGGCGATGATCGACCAGACGCGCAGCGCCACGGCGACGACAAAGACCGCCTGCAGCGCCACCAGCGATCCCTCGAACAGGCCGAGCGTGGCCCACACCAGCAGCAGGAAAACCACGGTTGCGGCCTGGATCAGGCCGTTGCGAAAGCCGAAATACTTTCCGCGGATGCGTTCCGGCGACCATTCCTGCGTCCACGAATTCCACGCCACGCCGTTGACCGAGGCCAGGAGGCTGAAGCCCAGAAAGAAGGCGAAGAAAACCGGCGTGCTCACGGCGGGTTCGTTGCGGGGCAGGAACGACAGCATCACCGTCATCGCCAGCCAGCCGGCGGCGTTGGCCCAAGCTGCGGCGAGCGTGATGCTTTTGGGCGGAAAATGGCGCGCCAACGCCGGCGTCAGGAAGATCTGGAGGAAATTGCACCAGAACGGCAGGGAAACGATCAGGCCATAGGACGCCTCCGGCAGGTGGAACAGGCCCGTGAGCAGGGCGGCGACGATGAAATTGCCCGGCAGCCAGAGATAACAGAGCGGACTCGAGGCGATGCCGTCGATGACACACAACGCCAGAGCCTGGCGAAGGGTGGAGCGCGGCGGCGGGCTGGTGCTGGCGTTCAAGCGATAATTAGGGCCTGTCTTCAAATCCCATAATTCCGGAGATTGTCATGCTGAGCGCAGCGAAGCATCCAGCAAGCTGCCGCAGCGGGCTCCGGCGAGGTCCAGCTGGTTTCTTCACTTCGTTCAGAATGACAATCCAGGTTTGAAGACACGCCATAGCTGGTATCGGGTCAACTGCGCCTGTCATCGCGAGGTCCGTTCTGCCGGCTCGCAGAACAGGCCACGGCGATCCAGACGGATCGCCCCGGCATTCCATTTGTATGCGATACTTCCTAGCGCGGCGGAGCCGCGGCCAAATCCGGAGATGAATTCCCTCACGCAAAGTCCGCCAAGGACGCCACGACAAGATTGGGAATCGATCCCTCCAGACCTTTGCAAGCTTTGCGTCCGTTGCGTGAGGTCCAAGAACTCCGATCCGGACTTCGTCTCTGCTCGCGAGAATTTTGACCTATGGTAGTGCAATGGCAGATTAATCCACTATCGGGAAGCTACAAGGAGCCCGATACAATACTCATGTCCGGCATTGTTAAAGCGAAAGCGTTGCGCTCGAGAGACACGGTGGCACTTGCCCGCGGTCTGCTCGGAAAGTTCCTGGTGCGGGCCACGCCGCACGGTGTGCTTGCGGCGATGATCACGGAGGTGGAGGCCTATGACGGTGAGCGCGACCGCGCCTGCCATGCGCGCAACGGCCGCACGGCGCGCAACGCCGTCATGTACGGGCCGGGCGGCGTCTGGTACGTCTATCTCTGCTATGGCGTGCATGAAATGCTCAACCTCGTGACGGGACCGCGCGACTATCCGGCCGCGGTGCTCATCCGGGGGGTGGACGGAGCGAGCGGACCGGGCCGGGTGACC
>JBGOXZ010000265.1:0-4556 GCA_041479395.1 Opitutaceae bacterium | reverse complement strand
TGAATTCAGTGATGCTGATCTCGGCCCCTCCTTGGCGGCCAACGAGCACGGCTTCATCGCCGCATTGCACGCCGGGAACGTCGGTCGCGTCGACGATGGTCTGGTCCATCGTCACCCGGCCGAGCACCGGGCAGCGCTGGCCGCGAATGAGAACTTCGGCGCGATTGCTGCAGGCGCGGGCGATGCCGTCGGCATAACCGGCGCAGAGGACGGCAACGGTGGAATCCCGCCGCAGCGTGCGCGTGCGGCCGTAGCTGATGTCGGTCCCCGCCGGCAGTTGCTTCACGATGCCGACGCGGGTGCGAAAACTGAACACCGGTTCGGCGTGCACGCGTGCGAGCATCGAATTCGGATGGGGCAGAATGCCGAACTGCAGCAGTCCGACGCGCACGGCGTTGAACGGCTGCTCGCCGTGGGCGGTCTCCAGGCCGGCGCTGTTATCGGCGTGGATCAGCAGGCGCCCGAAGTCGAGACCGGGGCAGCGGCGCAGCGCCGCGAGAAAGCGGCGGCGCTGCTCGTCGGTGAAGGCGGGATCCTCATCGGCGCTGGAAAAGTGAGTAAAGGCGCCATCGAGGCGCACGTGGCGCGCCCGGCGGATGCGTTCGTAAAGCGGTTCGACCTGTTCATGCCACACACCGAGGCGGCCCATGCCGGTGTCGATCTTCAGGTGCACCGCCACGACATGATCGGCGGCGCGACCGACCGCGTCGAAGCGCTCGACTTCGTCGAGAGTGGAGACGGTGGCGGTGAGGTCATGATCGACGAGGCATTTGTCCTCCTCGGGCAACAGCGGGCTCAACACCAGCACGGGCCAGCCGGGGCCGAGCTCGCGGATCGCGGCCGCCTCGGTCACGTTGGCGACGGCGAAGAGGTCGGCCCCCGCGTGCATCAGCCGCGCGACGGTCTGGTGCAGGCCGTGACCGTAGGCATCGGCCTTGACGACCGCGACGTACTTGATGTGGGGTGGCAGCGAGGCGCGGATGAGCTTCAGGTTTCGTTCGAGCGCGGCGAGGTCGATTTCGGCCCAGCAGCGAAGCGGAAGGTGCGGAGCGGATTGCATGGATCAGGGTGGGGGTTGCCGGGGCGCGCGGTGAATCCGGGGAGTCCACGAAGCGTAGACGGAATCCTCGTGGAGAAAGGCATCAGGCTCCGGTGCGGGACGCAAGAGGTCGGCGTCGCTCTGACGGCGCCACAACGCGGCAAGCGAATAGGACACCTCCACCACGGCGCGCGGGGGCGGCGTCCACACGCGAAAACCCGCCGGCATGAAAAGCTCGCCGGCAAACTCCTCCAGCACGGAGCGCGGTACTCGCTGCAGCGCGGGGAGGTCCTGGCCGTCCGCGACCTCGACCCAATGCCAGGCATCGCGGCGCGCATCAGCGATGACCGCGAAAGACGCCCGCGGGCCTGAACTGCGCAGGTCCTGCGCCACCAGCTCAAGACTGCGATAGGCGAATGCCGGGAGCACCGGCGGTCCCACGGTCTGCCAGGTGCGCAGCGCCATCGCCGCCGTTCGGATCCCCAGAATCGAGCCTGGCCCCTCGCAGAACACGAAACCGCCGAGGTCGCCCACGCCGATTCCGGCCTCGGCCAGCGCGGCGCCCACGCATTCGAAAACCGCGATGCCGGCCTCGCGTTCCGACTGATGCCAGATCGCCTCGCCCTCGCGCCGCCACAATCCCACCTGGACGCAAGCCGACGCGGAGTCGATCAGCAGCACATTGCCGTGCTCGGCGACAAGCGAGGTCAGGCTGGGCATGATCGGTGAGCATGCGCCGCGACTCTCGGCGGGCAAGACTTTGGCGAGCCGAACCAACCCTCCGCCCACCTCCGTTCCGGCGGCCGGGAGAATCCAGCATTGACCGGCGGCGCGACCGTCCCGTAGCGTGACCAGTTCCGTTTGTCTCCATCCCTTTTTCCCAGACCGCAGTGAACATCGAACTCAAGGACGTTTCCGAAACGCGCAAGAGCCTCGTGGTTTCCCTCGACAAGGGCGAGGTGGACAATGAGCACCAGGCGGTGGTGGGGGAAATCGCCAGGGTCGCCCGCCTGCCCGGTTTCCGTCCCGGCCGGGCGCCCGCGGATCTCATCGTCAAGCGTTTCGGCAAGGAGGTGCAGGAGGAGCTTAGGAGCAAGGTTGTGGGCAAGGCCTACCGGGGAGGCCTCGAGAAAACGAAGCTCGAGGTGGTCAACATCGTCGAAGTCGACGCCGGGAAGATCGAACCCGGCCTGTCCTCGGCCATCACCTTCACGCTCGACGTGCATCCGCAGTTTGTGCTGCCCGACTACCTCGGGCTCCCGGCCACCGTGCAGCCCACCGAGGCGGCCGAGGCCGAGATCGGCGCCGTGATCGAAAGCCTGCGCCAGGACCGCGCCGATTTTCGCGTCGCCGCGCGTCCCGCCCGGAAAGGTGATTTCGTCAAGCTGGCGTACAGCGGCACGGTCGGCGGCAAACCGATCGGCGAGCTGGTGCCGGACAAGCAGATCTACGGCACGGTCCCGCAGACGTGGGAGGAGGTTGAAGGGGAGCAGGAAGGACTCATTCCCGGCCTGGGCCGGCAGCTCACGGGCTTGAAAGCCGGCGACAAGCAGGAGGTGAACGTGACCTTTCCCCCGAACTTCGCCGCCGCGCCGGCGCTGGCCGGCAAGGCGGCCGTTTACGCCGTCGAGGTGCAGGAGGTGCGCGAACGCGTGCTGCCGGCGCTCGAAGCGGAGTTCTTCAAGACGCAGCAGGTGGACAGCCTCGATGCGCTCAAGGAACAGGTCCGCCAGAATCTCAAGCTGCGCAAAGAATATCAAAACCGCCGCGCCCAACGCCAGCAGGTGAGCGAGGCGCTCGCCGCCAAGATCGAGTTCCCGCTGCCCGAGAGCCTGATCGCGGCGGAGACGCAGGGGGTGCTGCGCCGCTTCATGGAGGACAACCTGCGCCGCGGCGTGCCGGAATCGGAGTTCGAGAAGAACAAGAAGGAGCTTTACGAGAATGCGCGTCGCGCCGCCGTTGGCCGGGTGAAAGTGCAGCTCCTGCTCGCGAAGATCGCCGAGAAGGAGAAAATCCAGGCCGACGAGCGCGATCTCGACGGCGCCATCCTGCGCGAGGCGACGCGCACCAATCAGCGGCCGGAGAAGGTCGCCAAGGAACTCGCGAAGGACCGCGACCGCCTGCGCACGCTCCAGCAGGCCATCGTATTCGACAAGGCGCTTGATTTCCTCGTGAGCAAGGCTACCATCACCACGGCAGCGCCCAAGGTTTGAGCGGGCGGAAAATCACGTGAGTTACTACGTTCCATTCATCATCGAGAACACCGGCCGCGGCGAGCGGAGCATGGACATCTATTCCCGCCTGCTCAAGGACCGGATCATTTTCATCGGCACGCCCGTCGATGACGGCGTCGCCAACCTGGTGATCGCCCAGCTGCTTTTCCTCCAGATGGAGGATGCGAAAAAGGACATTCATCTTTACATCAATTCGCCGGGCGGCGTGGTCACGGGCGGCATGGCGATCTACGACACGATGAACTTCCTCCAGTGCGACGTGGTGACCTACTGCATCGGCCAGGCCGCCAGCATGTCCACGGTGTTGCTCGCGGCGGGCACGAAGGGCAAGCGCTTCACCCTGCCCAACAGCCGCGTGATGATCCACCAGCCGACGGGCGGCGCGGGCGGCCAGGCGGCCGACATCGCCATCGCCGCGCGCGAAATCCTGCGCTGGCGCCGCACCCTCAACGAGGCCCTGGCCAAGCACACCGGCAAGACGCCCGAGCAGATCGACAAGGACTCCGACCGCGACTACTACATGAGCGCGGAGGAGGCCAAGACCTACGGCATCGTCGACCATGTGGTCGCCTCCACGCGCGAGGCGCAGACCCTCGCGGTGCAACCGGCCGCCTGAGTGCGGAGGCGGGGTCAACCCGCCGCCGCAACCTCCGCCCCCTTTCCCCATGGCCAAATCCTCCCGCATGACCCTCTGCTCGTTCTGCGGCAAATCGCAGGCGGAGGTGAAGAAGATTATCGCGGGGCCGGGCGTCTATATTTGCGACTCGTGCGTGAACGTCTGCAAGACGATCATCGATCGCGAGGTCAAGACACCCTCGGCCGAGAGCCGGCCCGCCTTTCGCCTCGTCAAGCCATCCGAGATCAAGCGGACGCTCGATGACTACGTCATCGGCCAGGAGCACGCCAAGAAAGTGCTCTCGGTCGCGGTGTACAACCATTACAAGCGCCTGATCTTCGATGCCGGCCAGCCGCACCGCAGCGGCACGGCGCTGGCGCCGGAGTTCTCCGACGTCGAGGTCGAGAAAAGCAACATCCTGCTCGTGGGCCCGACCGGCTCGGGCAAGACGCTGCTCGCGCGCACGCTCGCCCGGATCCTCGACGTGCCCTCCGCCATTTCCGACGCCACGACGCTCACCGAGGCCGGCTACGTGGGCGAGGACGTGGAGAATGTGGTGCTGCGCCTCCTGCAGGCCGCCAACTACGACGTCAAGAAGGCCGAGTGCGGCATCATCTACATCGACGAGATCGACAAGATCCGCCGGACCACGGAGAACGTTTCCATC
>JBGOXZ010000264.1:0-4556 GCA_041479395.1 Opitutaceae bacterium | reverse complement strand
CAGCCCGGGTTGCCGGTGCTCTTGAAGTCCTGTACTCCTTCGCCGCCTCCGTCGACCGTGGTGTGAAATTCAGAAAACACCCCACCAGCGCCAGCCTTGATGCGCCAGTTGTTCGCGGGCTGCCAAATGATGGTCGGCCCCAAGGTCAGTGCCTGCACGTTGCGGCGGAAGCGATTGTTGACCGCGACTGCGGTCATCACGCTTGGATCAAGAGCATGGACAATCGTCAAATCCGAGAAGGCCAGGTATGATGCTTCAACCCCAATCGTCTCAGTCAGGGCAAAGTCCAGGGACAACCGGAGCACATTGACGTTGCCGGCCACATCCTTCGGCAGGAGCGCGATGCGGGAAGCCTGGCCGCCATTGAGATGAGCCGAACCGTAACCGACGGTGAACGACAGATCGGCAGCGGCAGCCGAGGTCGCCGCGAACAGTGCAAGCAACAGGGAAGCTGGAATAGTCTTCATTGGAGAAACGCCAATTTTGCTGCTTGCGGCGTGCCACCGAGCGGTCTTGACGACATTAGAGACTGGTCTCGAACAGGTTAGGACTTCGCCTTGCGACGCAGCAGGGCGGCATTTGGGGCGCCGATGGTGGCCAACAACCACGATCCGGAAAGTTACCGGTTTCGGCTGGTTGTCCGCAACCAAGCCGTGCTGTCACGCGCCCGGTTTGTTCCCTTTGCCCAGCCGGTAGCGCAGGAGTTCGCGCGTGACCCCGAGGCGGCGCGCCGCGGCGGAGACGTTGTTGCCGGTTTCCCGCAGCGCCTCGGCGATGAGTTCGTTCACCATGGCGTCGACCGAAAAGCCGGCTTCGGGCAGTCTCCACGCGGGATTGCGCCAGCCGGCCGCGGGCGGGACCGCCGGACCTTCAAGGTGCGCAAAATCCAGCGTCGTGCGGCCGCTGAAAATCACGGCCCGTTCGATCTCGTGCGCCAGCTCGCGCACGTTGCCCCGCCACGGTTGCGCGAGCAGCCGCGCCTCACCCTCCGGAGTAATCGTCAAGCCCCCCAGCCGATGGCGGGCGGCGATCCGGGCGAGCAGGTGGCGGGCCAGCGCGACGATGTCGGTGCCGCATTCGCGCAGCGGAGGCAGCACAATGCGCAGAAGATCCAGACGGTGGTAGAGATCCTCGCGAAACGCGCCCTGCCGCACAAGGTCCGCCAGCGGACGGTTGCTGGCGGCGATGAGGCGCGCGTCCACCGCGAGTTCCCGCGTCCCGCCCAGCCGGCGGATGGTGCCTTCCTCGACAGCGGTGAGCACCTTGGCCTGCGTGGCCGGGGCCAGCATGCCGATTTCGTCCAGGAGCAGCGTGCCGCCGTCGGCCGCCTCGAAGAGGCCGATCCGGGCGCGTTTGGCATCGGTGAACGCGCCGCGCTCATGCCCGAAGAGTTCGGCTTCGGCGAGCGTTTCGGGCAGCGCCGCGCAGTTGATCGTGATGAACGGCCGGCCGGTGCGCGGGCCCTGCCGGTGCAGCCACCGGGCGACGACACTCTTGCCGGTGCCGGTTTCGCCTTCGATGAGCACCGGCGGCAGGTGGCGCTCCAGGCGGCGTTCGGTCGCCACGATCGTATCAAGCTGCGTCCGCACGGCGCGAAGGCTTTCCCCGAAATAGATCCGGTCGGTTTCGTCGGCCGTCTCAGCGGCGCGGTGTTCCTCGCGGCGGGCGGCGCTTTGCGTGCTGCGGCAGCGGAGGAACGCGAGCGGCAGCTCCCCGGGCTCGAACGGCTTGGCCAGATAATCGCCCGCACCGAGGCGCATCGCCTCGACCGCCTTCTCGACTCCGCCAAACGCGGTCATCACGACGACGCCGGTGTTTTCCGAAAACGCGCCTTCGCGCAAGAGCTCCAGCGCCTCGCCGTCGGGGAGATGCAGGTCCACCAGCGCGAACTCGAAACGCAGGTCGCGCAGCAGGCGGCGGGCCTCCGCCAGGCGCGTCGCCTCGGTCACCTGGGCGCCGAGGTTGCGCAGATGCGCGGCCAGCCGCTTGCGCAGGGGGGCGTCGTCCTCGAGCACCAGAATCTCGCAGCCGGGAGGAAGCACGGTTTCCACAGACATGGACCTCCGTAATGCGGGCGAATGACCGGAGATTTCAACCCAAATCCCGGCGGGAGCGCACGCGAGCTGCCTCCTTTGGTGATGGTACAGTTTGTGATTGCGAGGAGCGAAGGCGACGAAGCAATCCAGCTGGATCGCCACGCCCGGCTATGCCGGGCTCGCGATGACAGGCAACCGGTACCAACACGTGGAAACTCCGGCGACTTTCGGCACTCGACCTGCGGCGTGGAAACTCCAAGGGTCAGGCCATGGTGAAACTGCTTTTCATCGGCGACATTGTGGGCCGGCCCGGCCGGGAGTTCGTGGCCGAACGCCTGCCGCGGCTGCGCGATGAACTCGGGCTCGACCTGGTGATCGCCAATGCGGAAAACGCCGCCGCCGGCGCGGGTCTCACCGGTGCCCTCGCGCGCATGCTGCTCGGGACGGGGATCGACGCCATCACGCTCGGCGACCACCTGTGGGACCAGAAGGGTTTCGAGACGGAGATCGCGCAACTCGAGCGGGTCTGCCGGCCGGCGAACCTGCCCGCGGCGTGTCCGGGGCGCGACCATCTGATTCTCGAGAAAAACGGTTTCCGGCTCGCCGTGTTCACGGTGCTGGGCCGGCAGTACCTTGCCCTCAAGGCGGAGTGCCCGTTCCTGGCCTGCGACCGGATGCTGGCGCAGCTGGCCAGCCGGGCCGACGCCGCCTTCGTGGAGGTTCACGCCGAGGCGACGTCGGAGAAGCAGGCGCTGGCCTGGTATCTCGACGGGCGCGCGGCCGCCGTGATCGGCACCCACACGCATGTGCCCACGGCCGACGCCTGCGTGCTGCCGAAGGGCACCGCGTTCCTCTGCGATGCCGGCATGACCGGGCCCTACGCGAGCGTGCTCGGGCGGGTGATCGAACCGGTCATCGGCAGATTCCTCGACGGCATGCCGCGCCGGTTCCCCGTGGCCGAGGGCGACGTGCGCCTCTCGGGTGTGGTGGTGGAATATGATCCGGCGGCCCGGCGCGCCGTGCGATGTGAACTCGTGACGGTGCGAAAGTGAGCGCTTACGCCGGGCGTCCTTTGTTGTTTAGACTTTTGGCGCAACAGCGCCGGTAGGGACGGACCGCCGGGCCGTCCGCGAATATCCTTACGGCGCGCCCAGCGGTCGCGCCCTACCCGTCAACTCATGCCCGACAGTCTAAATCATAAGGGACGTTGGTATTACGCCGGCGGTAGGAAGCCCGCTTGCGGGCGATATTTTCGGATTTCGGAGGACATCGCGCGCGAGCGCGCTTCCTACGACGGCGAACAAGGCGGGCGTGTCGGCCGACCTGTCCGCCAAAGCGTTGCGGAGGCGCGAGCTTTTTGCGAAGGCCGAAGCACGCTTCCTGCGACGGCTTTCAGCTCTTTATCACCCCGGCCTCCTCATAGAGGCCGAGACGGCGGTAGCGCTCGTAGCGCTGGTTGAGCAACGTCTCCCGGGGCAGCGCCAGCAGCTCACCGAGGTGCCGCTGCAGGGCGGCTTTGACGGCCGCGATGGTCTGTTCGGGATCGTTGTGCGCACCGCCGAGGGGCTCCGGGATGACCTCCTCAACGATTTTGAATTTCGCGAGGTTCTGGGCGTTCAGCCGCAGCGCCTCGGCGGCCCGGGCGGCGGCGGCGGCGTCCTTCCAGAGAATCGCCGCGCAGCCTTCGGGGGAGATGACGGAATAGTAGCTGTTTTCGAGGATGAGCACGCGGTCGGTCACCCCGATGCCCAGCGCCCCGCCGGAGCCGCCCTCGCCGACGACGACCGCGATCGTGGGAACTTCGAGCATGGCCATTTCGCGCAGGTTGACGGCGATGGCCTCCGCCACATGGCGCTCCTCGGCACCTACGCCCGGATAGGCGCCGGGGGTGTCGATGAAGGAGATGACGGGCATGCCAAATTTCTCCGCCATTTTCATCAGGCGCAGCGCCTTCCGGTAGCCTTCGGGCTGCGGCATGCCGAAGTTGCGCGCAATTTTCTCCCGGGTCTCGCGGCCCTTTTGTTGGGCGACGAGCATCACCGCCTGGCCGTCGAAAAAGGCCGGGCCGCCGATCAGCGCCTGGTCGTCGTGAAAGTGCCGGTCGCCGTGCAGTTCCTGAAAACCCGTGAACAGGCTGTTGATGTAATCGAGCGCGTAGGGCCGCTTGGGGTGGCGAGCAATCTGCACCCGCTGCCACGGCGTCAGGCCGGAATAAATCTCCTCCTTCGCCGCTTCCATCATCTTCTCCAGGGCGGCGATTTCGCCGGAAAGGTTGAGATGATGTTCGAGGGCCTGTTGGTGCAGTTGTTCCAGATGCCGCTCGAGTTCACGCAATGGCTTCTCGAATTCCAGCGTATAGGCGGGTTTGGCCATGCCCGGAGGCTACGGCGCCGGCGGAAGCGGTGTCAACCGGCCCGGCAGCCTCCATCGCGGACGCGGAGCCGGGGGCCGCCGCCGTCGCGGACGGGGCAGGCCGGATAAACGGCAAAAAAAGGACGACCAGCGAGGCCGTCCTTTCTT
>JBGOXZ010000263.1:0-4557 GCA_041479395.1 Opitutaceae bacterium | reverse complement strand
GTGATCATCCGGGGCTTTTCGCGCTGGGCGGTGGCGGCGAGCTCATCGTAGTCGATGAGACCGTTGTCTTCGCGCACGCCATACTGGGAGAACTGGTAGAGCTTGCCGGAAAAATTGGCGGGGTTGCCATGGGTGAGGTGACCGCCGTGGCTGAGATTCATGCCGAGCACCTTGTCACCCGGCTGCAGCACGGCGGTGTAGACGGCGAAATTGGCCTGCGAGCCGGAGTGGGGCTGCACATTGGCGTGTTCGGCGCCGAAGAGTCTCTTGGCGCGTTCGATCGCCAGCAGCTCGACCTTGTCGACCTGCTCGCACCCCCCATACCAGCGCTTCCCCGGATAGCCTTCGGCGTACTTGTTGGTGAGCACGCTGCCCTGGGCCTCGAGGACGGCCGGGTAGGTAAAGTTTTCCGACGCGATGAGCTCAATGTGGCGCTGCTGGCGCGCGAGCTCGCCGGCGATAGCGGCATGGACCTCGGGGTCCAACTCGTGGAGAGGGGTGGCGTTGAGCGGCATGGGTGTCAAAGCTGAGGCGTAAAGTCCAAGGGGCAAGGTTCCAGGGTCCAACCTAGGCGGCGGAGGCAGAAGCGCGGGTTTGCCCCGCCCCAGCGGTCTAGGAGGCGGGTGTGATGGTCTTGAGGAGATTGACGACGCTGGGCACGGCCTCGACGAGATTGTCGCGGCAGGTTTCGTAGACGCTGAGCGGGCCGCCATAGGGATCGTCGACCTCGGGATCGACCGGCGGCGGCAGGAACTGGCGGAAGAGATAGAGATGCTCCGGCACGCGTTCGAATTGCAGCTGGATCATCGCCCGCTGCGACTCGGTCATGCAGAACACGACCAAGGCGTCATCCAGCAGTTGCTGGGTCACGGGCTGGCTGGCATGAGGCGACAGGTTGATGCCGACCTTCTTCATCGCGATCGCGGCGTTGTCGGAAATCGGATCGCCGCGGCGCGCCGCGATGCCGGCGGAAACCACCTTGAGCGATTTGAGCGGCTCGGTTTGGCCGGCCAGGAAGTGCTGGAGGAGCCCGGCGGCCATGGGACTGCGACAGATGTTCGCCGTGCAGACGATGAGAATATGGCCGGGGCCGGGCATGCGGGAAAATCGTGAATAAGCAGGCGGGGGCAGATGATGTCGAGGGCAGAAACATCGCGCCAGTGCCGCGCTTTCTCAACCGGGTGGCAGCTTTCCGAGCGCGAGCAGCGCGCGATGAAGCTGCACGGCGCGCTGCAGGACGGCGTCCTTGGGCGCCGCTTCGGGTGCGTCCGCCGCCGGAGGGACGGCGGGAGTCGCCGGCGGGGGACTGGCTGCCGGCGGGGCGTCGCTCGGGCCCCCGGCCGCCGGCCGTGCTCCTTCTTCTGCTGCGGTATCGGCGGTGTGCTCATGGGCGAGTGCGGCCTCGTCGAACCGGGGCTTGGCGATTTTTTCGCTGATGAGCGATTCGACGGAGGCGCCGGCATCGAGGGCGTCATAGGCGCGGCGGTCAGCCTCGGGGCTGACGGGAAGCACGATGTCCGGCGTCAGGCCCGGCGCGGCGAGGCCGATGCTGATGAGGGCGGGCGCATGCTCACGGATCAGCGCGAGCAGGGCGGACGCGGTGTCCGGGCTGATGAGCACGAAGAGCGGCGCGCTGCGCGGCCGGGGCGGAAGGTCGGCGGGAATGGCATTCGCCGGATCGCCGGCCATATGGCGAAGATCGACGGCCAGCGCCGGCGCATGCCAGGCGGCCGTCAGGGCCGCCGCGTCGTCCGGCAGGCGGTGCAGGCGCACGTAGGTGAGATTCCGCCCGAGATCCTGCGGTGCGGCGCCAGCAGCCAGGCCGGAGATCGGAGGCAGGAAACCGGCGGCCAGAAGACAGAGAACGGCAGCCCGGGACCGGAGGGAGGAGAGTGGTTGGATGGGCAGGGGCGCTCTGCCGGCCCGCAGAGCTGCGCCGGTCACAAAGGGCGCGACCAGCCTTCGCCAAAGGACACGGCGCGGCAGGCAAGATCGCGCCCCTACCTCCCAATAATGATTCATTGTCGGTTCAACTGACGCGCACCGATGTCACGGCGGAAATATTTCGAGACGAAGTGGAGCTGGTCGCACGCGGCATAAGCGCGGTTGGCGGCGGTGCGCAGCGTGGAGGCCCGCGCACAAACTCCGAGCACGCGACCGCCGGCGGAAATGACCTGCTGCTGCGCATTGAGCGCGGTGCCGGCATGCACAATCCAGGTGTCGGGCGGAAGGACGGGGGGAAGCGTGATGATTTCGCCCCGGGGATAATTGCCGGGGTAGCCTTTGGCCGCGACGACCACGCACATCGCATACTCGGGCCTCACCTCCAGTTTGATCTCGCGCAGACGGCCTTCCGTGGCCGCCCACATGAGCGCGAACGGATCGGTGGCGAGGCGCGGCAGGATTACCTGGGTCTCGGGGTCGCCGAACCGGGTGTTGAATTCGAGCACCTGCGGGCCCTCCGCGGTGAGCATCAGCCCGATGTAAAGGGTGCCGCGGAAGTCGATGCCCTCCGCCGCGATGGCTTCGACACTCGGCCGCGCAATCGTCCGCACAATCGTATCTAGGAGGGCAGGCGTGACAATCTCGGCCGGTGAGTACGCGCCCATGCCGCCCGTGTTGGCGCCGGTATCGTTGTCGCCTGCGCGTTTATGGTCCTGGCTCGTGGGCAGCACGACAAAATCGCGGCCGGAGACGACGAGGTGAATCGAGGTCTCCTCACCAAAGAGACAGTCCTCCAGGAGAATGGCCGGCGGCCGCCCGCCCGCGACCGGTTGGGTCTTCAGAGCAAGGAGCGTGCGAATGGCGGCTTCGGTTTCCTCGCGGTTCTGCGGTACGATCACGCCCTTGCCGGCCGCCAGCCCGTCCGCCTTGACCACCACGGGTGCCGCATGCTGCCGCAAATAGGCGAGGGCATCGCCGGCCTGGTCGAAAACCGCGGCGGGCGCCGTCGGAATCCCGTGCTTCAACAGCAGTTCTTTGGTGAAGATCTTCGAGGCCTCGAGACGGGCGCCGTCGCGCTTTGGACCATAGGCGGGAATGCCCGCGGCGGCGAGCGCATCGACGAGGCCGAGTGAGAGCGGCACCTCGGGGCCCACGACGACGAAGTCGACTTTTTCACGCTGGGCCAGCGCGACGATGCCGGGCACGTCCTCCGCGGAAACCGGGAAGCACATGGCCTCCTGCGCGATGCCGCCATTGCCGGGCGCGGCGATCACCCGCGGCCTGGCCGGCGAGGCGAGGCAGGCTTTGATCAGAGCATGTTCGCGTCCGCCGGAGCCGACGATGAGAACGGAAGGGGGAGGGGAATTGACCACGGGAGACGTTGAAGGTCGAAAGTCGAAGGCCGAACGTCGAATCTAAAATCCAGCGGTGGCGCTGCGGCCCCTTGGCGGCTTTGCGGCCGGGCGCGCGGCGGTCGGGGTCACGCGCCGGCGTTGCGATGCGCCACCAAACCATCCTCCGCTGCCCCGCCTTCAACTGGATCCGCATCCTCTGGCGCTGCTGGCACGATCGCGTCGCCTACGACGAAGCCCGTTACCTCATTGCCCTCCGCCAGCGCCGCTCACCGCTCGCCGCCCAACTTCACCTCGTCGCCTGATTTTGCGTGCGGCGATGACCTCAGGTGTTGGTTGGGCCACATGGTCGTGCTCATCTGATTCAATCACCGTCGTAACGGAAACTCTGCTTGGCCGCTCTCTGGGTTGACCAAAATAACCCTCTCACTTCCGTAGCTGTCTTTCCCATATTCTATCCGATACCAGTTACTGACTGTCCGGAGTATCTGCTTTGGCTCGCCCCAATCAAGACCGTGCCCGCGCAAAAGAGCACGCGCAGACTCAACCGCATCACAGATCCGGTCGGTCTGCTTCGCGTGGTTTGGTGATGCCTGCGGAGGACTTGCGACGGTCTGCGGCTGGCTTGTGCAACCGGTGTCCTGCATTGCCAAGCCCACACCGAGCGTTACGAAAAGACATACGTTCCTCATACGCATTAAATGTGGCCTAACGATTCAGAGGCCTGCCATGCCGGATGGCGGGTTGTGATTGGAGATGCGACAGGATACCGGCATTGGCAGCGGTGGCTGGTTCGGCCCAATGATCATTTTGCAGCAATGATCAATCCTCCAACTATTCCGAAGAAGATCGAAAGAGCGCTACCCAGCAATCCTACAGAGAAGATGGAACGCCCGTAGGTCGTGCCCTTACTCCACGACTGCCATCCGCCAACCGCTTTTACGAGAACCCACGATCCAATGAATGCTCCCGCACCCTGCACTTCCCATCCGACCAACGTCGTAATTAGTACGCGCTCGAACACTCCGGTCAAAAGGGGAAGCCAAAGGATTCTTTCTGCCACTTTATCTTCGTCGGTCTTTACAGAGCGAACACGTTTGTGAAGTAGGCACGACCAACCGTACGTGATTGGGAGGGCAACGATCACAGATAACGTGTAGGCTAGGCAATACTTGTTCATAGGTTCTCCTTTGCCGAACGTCAAAAGACCGGTCGCGACCTACGGTTGGCGCGCCTCCTGCCCCGCAGGGGGCGTGACAGC
>JBGOXZ010000262.1:0-4568 GCA_041479395.1 Opitutaceae bacterium | reverse complement strand
GCGCGCCAACTACATCCTGGACAACCTGATTGCGGACGGTAAAGTGAAACCGATGATCGTGGTCATGCCGTCGATCTTCCAGCAGGCAGCGCTCGGCACCGGCGCGATGGCGCCGGCCGCGGCGCGCGGCGCAGCTCCCGCGGCGGCTCCGGGAGCGCCTGCCGCCGCCAGGGGGAACGCACCAACTCCGGCAGCCGGAGCAGGGGCCGCCGCTGCCCCTGCTGCAGGCCAGGATGACGGCTTTACGAAAGAACTCCTGCAGGACATCATGCCGCTGATGCAGAAACAATACCGGATACTCACGGGACCTGATAATACCGCGATCGCCGGGCTGTCGATGGGAGGTGCGCAGTCGCTTCGCACCGGACTGGCGCATCTTGAAGCCTTCCATTATGTGATTGGCTTGAGTTCTGCCGTGGGCATGGGCGGTGGCGGCCGAGGAGCGGCACCCGCCGGCGGGGCAGCTCCTGCTGCGGCCCCCGTACCCGACCCGACGGCCGCTTACCCGGCCTTGATGGCGGACGTGGCCGGCGCTAACAAAAAGCTGAAGTTGTTCGCCATGTACTGCGGCAAGCAGGACTCTCTGGTGCTCAACGGCAACAAGGCGCTCTCTGCCGCATTGCTGGCAAAAGGCGTCAAGCTGCAATACGCCGAAACCGAGGGAGGACACTGGTTCATCGTATGGCGGCAGAACCTCAGGGATTATGCGCCACTGCTGTTCCGATAAGGACTCCGGTATAACACTAAATACCCGTCGGGATCGGAATCGGTATCGCAATCAATATCGCTATCGACCCGGAGCTCATCTGAATCCCGGGTACCGTCCTTTTTGGTGATTTCGAATGCCGATAGCGATTGCGATTCCGATTCCGAGGATTTGCGGCTCACTCAACGGTTGCGGACCGGACCGCTAGCACCTCATGCAATAGCCCGGTCTGAGAATCAGGACAACAATAATAAGGAGACAGTGTCATGAACTTACGAGTCACTCGTTGGAGCTGTGTTCTATTTCTGCTGTTGGCATCAGTGGTCGCATTCGCGCAGCAGCCGCCGACCCAGGCAGCCGCGCAAAACCCCGCCGGAAGGGGCGGGGCAGCAGCGGCTCCCCGCGTGGTATCTCCGGAAGTCCTGCAGGACAAGAGGGTGACGTTCCGGCTGCGGGCTCCCGAGGCAACCAAGGTCCTGTTGAACGGCAACTGGGATAACGGGACAAACATTGATATGACCAAGGATGACCAGGGGATCTGGTCGGTTACGGTCGGCCCGCTCGGCGACCAGTTGTGGGCATACTCCTTCAGCGTGAACGGCGTCAAGGTGCTTGATCCGGGCAACGGCGAGTATCAGCGCGACGGCAGCCGCTACGAAAACCTGCTCATGATCTCCGGTCCGGCCTCGACGACCTGGGAATTCAAGGATGTTCCTCATGGCGCCGTGCAGGCAATCTGGTACGCATCCGATATTCTGAAAAAGCCCGGGCGGCGTATGTACGTCTATACCCCGCCCGACTACCACACGAGCAACACCCGTTACCCTGTTTTGTATCTCCTGCACGGTGGCGGCGGTGACGAGGATGCATGGGGCACGATGGGCCGCGCCAATATCATTCTCGACAATCTGATCGCCGAAGGCAAAGCAAAGCCGATGATCGTGGTCATGCCCAACGGCAATGCCGGCCAGGTGGTTTCTCAAGGCTATGGTTACGGCTCCATCCCGCCGGCTGCCCCGCCCATGGCGCCGGCCCCGCCGCCGGTCCAGGCAGCACAACAGGCCGCCGCAGGCCGTGGCGCCCAACCTGCTCAACCTGCTCCGGCGGCCGCCCGGCCCGCACAAGCCTATGAAGGATCCTATCCCCACAGCCTGGTGAAAGAGATCATCCCGTTCATCGACAGAAACTTCCGAACCGTTCCCAACAAGGACAACCGCGCGATCGCGGGTCTTTCGATGGGTGGCGGCCACACGGTCAGTGCCACCAACAACAATCCGGGCGTATTCGGCTGGATCGCGGTCTGGAGCGCCGGGGGCCAGAATACGGAAGCGTTTGAGAAGCAGCTGCAGGCGGTCAAGGCGGCGGGCGTGAATCACTACTGGATCGGCGCCGGAACAACCGATTTCGCCCGCCAGGGCGCGCAGACGCTTTTTGAAGTTGCCAAAAAGGTTGGTCTGAACACCACCTATCATGAAGCGCCTGGCGCACATTTCTGGTTCATTTGGCGCCAGTTCCTCAGCGAGTTTGGCTCGCTGATTTTCAAGTAAATGCCCGTGCGGCTCATAATTCGGGGCGGTATGGCGACCTGCCGCCCCGCGTGCGATTTGGATCTACATAATTTGGAGGCGTATTCAATAATGAAGATTGCAACCGGGTTTGCACTCGCCATTCTCGCAGCATTCGGTGCCCAAGCCTACTCGCAAGCGAAATCTTCGGGCGCCCCGAAAACCGCCTCGATCCCCACGAATAAGATCATTACCGAAGCGGATTGCACGGCGGCGAGGCTGGGCACGAGCATTCCGATCGCATCGATCGGAGAACCGGTGTCGGCGGTGACGCTGAGCGCGCCGCAATGGCATGCCGAGACCAACGCTAACCCGGCGTATTGCAGCATTGAAGGATCGAAGGCGCCGGTCGACAAGAGCGCCTCGGCGAAGCCCATCCGCTTTGGTGTCGCACTCCCGGCATCCTGGAGCTATCGCGCCGCGCAATTGGGAGGCGGCGGAATGAACGGATCGATTCCCAACCTGACGGGGGGCGCCGGGCGCTCGGCAGGGACGTTCCTGCAACACGGGTTCGCAACCTACGGCAGTGACTCGGGGCACCAGAGCGGCGGATTCGGCTCCCCTCCGGGTGCACGCCAAAATGCGGCCGCGGGGCCTGGACAGCAAGGACCGCCTGCCACGGGTCGCGGCGACGACACCGGCGCTCGGCAGCAGGGATTCCCCGGTGCCAGAGGGCAGATGCCCGGCCGCGGCCCCGCGGGGCAGCCCGATCCGGCCGCGAACGACTGGGCTACGAATGACGAAGCCATCGCGAATCTCGGCTACATGCAGATGAAAAAGACGCACGACGCCGCGATGGTATTGATGGAGAGACTCTACGGCGAGCGCCCGCGGTTCAACTATTTCTTCGGGTCATCCCAGGGCGGCCGTGAGGCGCTGACCGTGGCGCAGCGCTATCCCGCGGACTATGACGGGGTGTCGGCCGAGGTCCCGATCGTGAACTTCTCAACCTTGATGCTCGCACCCGAGTTGATCCGCATCCAGGAAAAATCTCTTGCCAACTGGGTGACTCCGGCCAAGGTGAACGCGATCCGCGGCGAGTTTATGCGCCAGTGCGACAAGCTGGACGGCCTGGTGGACGGCGTGATCAACAACTACATGGCATGCCGCGCGATCTTTGACGTGAAGCAGGGCAAGCGCAACCGCGACCCATGGGCCGCCAAGCGCTGCCCGAACAACGTGGATCCGAATCCGCAGGACACCAGCGCCGCCGCATGCCTGACCGACGGCCAGATTGCCACGCTGAAGATGGTCTACTCTCGATATCCGTTTACGACGCCGCTGGCTAACGGCGTAAAGTCGTTCGGCATGTGGCTCCCGAACACGGACCCGTCGGGAAGCGGCCTGATCGCCTCCACCCGTTACCGTGGTCAGGAGGGAGCGGCCGAAGACGCTCCGATGCACAGCCATCTGGGTGTTTTGGGCGTGACCGGTTTCCTCATGAAGGATCTGAAAGCAAATCCTCTGGACTACGTAGAAGGCGGGGCGTTGAACAAGCGGCGCGTGGAACTGTCTGCCATTGTCGATTCCACCAATCCGGACCTGGGCGTATTTTACAAGCGCGGCGGGAAGCTGATCGTCGCCATCGGCACCGACGATACGCTCGCTTCGCCGGGCGCACAGCTCGATTATTACCAATCGGTGATCGACAAAATGGGGCAGGCAAAGGTGGATGCCTCCGCAAGGTTCTTTGTCCTGCCCCAGACGGGGCACGGTCTAAGCGGGCGAAATTACGCCGTGGACGGCGACGGCAAGACAATCCCGGCTCAACAGATCCCGAGCACGTATGACCGCGTCGGCCTGCTGACGGACTGGGTGGAAAACAACAAGGCGCCCGGCAAGTCGGTCGCGGTGACCGCGGGCGAGCGCAGCCTGCCGATGTGCTCCTACCCGGCGTATCCGAAATACGTGGGCGGGCCGCAAGGGGCTGCAACTTCGTACGTATGCACGGCGAATTAGAGCACCTCGCCATCTTGTCCAGTGCCGAGAACATGTCGCCGGCGGCCGGCGCGTTCGTGTTTCCATAAGCGCCCGGTGCCTGCGGAGCCCCTCCGCCGGAGGGTGCCGGCTTCGGCTGAGCCGAGGTGTCTGCGGGCGGCTTCGCCGCGCTCCCGTATGGTAAAGAATCTCGGCCGATCCGCAAATGCGCCGCAGTTGGCCCGTTGGAGTCTGGAATGAGCCGCCGTTTCGGTCGACAGCGACCGCGCGGAAACCTGGATCCGCTCAGCAGCCGGGTATGAAACTACACTTCACCGCTTCGTAGTGGTAACGGGAGCCCTTACCAGACACACCTAATG
>JBGOXZ010000261.1:0-4571 GCA_041479395.1 Opitutaceae bacterium | reverse complement strand
TTCCTCGTCGCCGCCGAACAGCCGCGCCTCCAGCGCCTTCGCCTCGGCGCAGGTGAGGATGGGATCGGACCAGGCGGAGTTCATCGAGAAGATACGGACGCCCCAATCAGGTCACAGACGACACGGAGATGGAGATCAACAGGAGATCACGTAGAGTTGATTGGTGCGAACCATATCCAGCCGCGATCAATGCCCCGGTTCCAGTCAAAGGATTTCGCAGTCCAGTCTCGGTGATCTCTGTGCATCCTCCGTGAACTCCGTGGCCTTATTCCGATGCTCGATCACTTCTGATTACGCACCAGCGCGGCGACGGCCATTGCGTAGGTCTCAATGTGCGAAAGCGTGAGCCAGACGTGCGTGGCGCCGACCTGTTGCAGCAGGGCCTCGCCCTTCGCATCGAGCCGCACGAGCGGCTGCTGGCGGGCGCCATGATAGACGGAGATGGACGTCCAGTCCAGATGGGTGCCGATGCCGGTGGTAAACGCCTTGGACACCGCCTCCTTCGCCGCCCAGCGGGCGGCCAGGTGCTTGTGCGGGTACTTGACTGAAAAGCAGTAGTCGCGCTCCTCCGGGGTGAAGATCCGCTGGAGAAAGCGTTCGCCGTGGCGCTCGATGACGCCGCGGATGCGCTCGACGTCGATCAGGTCACAGCCGAGCCCGAGCAGAATTCCGCCGGGAGGAAGTTCGATGTTCATGGGTGAATCACCCGGCCACACCCCGGAGAGTCCGGTCCCGGTTTGTCATCCTGAGCGCAGCGCAGGATCCCGCCGCACATGGCCCGCCGAGCCAGGGTGGATTCTGCGCTTCGCTCCGAATGGCAGCTTTCATTCTCGCGTTCTTTCGCGTGCTTCGTGGTTTCTACGGATTCATCCGCGCCTTCATTTCGCGCACGCCTTCCTCGATACCCGTGAAGAGCGCGCGGCTCAGAATGCTGTGGCCGATGTTCAGTTCGTGCAGGTGCGGCAGCGTGCGGACCTCGGCGATGTTGACATAGTTGATGCCGTGTCCGGCGTTCACGACCAGGCCGAGTTGGTGCGCCAGCGCGGCCCCGCGGCGGAGGCGCTCGAATTCCGCCTTGCGCTGCGGCGAATGATAGGCCTCGGCGTAGGCGCCGGTGTGCAGTTCGATCCACGGGCTCTTGAGCCGGGCGGCGAGTTCAATTTGCGCCTCGTCGGGGCCGATAAAAAGGCTGGTGACCACGCCGGCGGCGCGCATCGCCTCGACGACCGGGCGGACGCGGCTCTCCCCGCCCACGACATCGAGCCCGCCCTCGGTCGTGACTTCCTGGCGGTTTTCGGGCACGAGGCAGACGGAGTCCGGCTTCAGCTTCAGGGCAAAATCCGTCATGGCCGGCGTGCAGGCCATCTCCAGATTGAGGCGCGTGGCGATGGTCTCGCGCAACCGCCAGACGTCGCGCTCCTGGATATGGCGACGGTCCTCGCGCAAGTGCACGGTGATGCCGTCGGCGCCGGCCCGCTCGGCGCGGAGGGCCAGGGCGACGGGATCGGGTTCCACGTTGCCCCCGGCGGTGCGGCCGCTTTCACGGTAGCGCGCCTGGCGGAGCGTGGCGCCGTGGTCGATATTGAGACCGAGGAGGATCATGGTGCGGGGGAGATACTGGCACAAATTCAGAAGCGGGGAAACCAGGAAAATAGAATTGCAGTTGCCCTCGCCTTCCTTTCTGGCTTCGTGGCTTCCGAATTCAATCCTGCTGTGACTACCGCGCGGCCCAAGCCTGAAAACCTGCTGGTCAATCTGGTCTGCAATGTCGGCGTGCCAACGGTGATTCTTACCTGGCTGAGCAGCGAGCGGTGGCTGGGCCCCAAGTGGGGGTTGCTGGTGGCGCTAGCCTTCCCGCTTGGCTACGGCCTGCACGATTTCATCGTCCGGCGGCGCTGGAATTTCATCTCGATCATCGGCTTCGCGAGCGTGCTCATCTCCGGCGGCTTCGGGTTGCTCAAACTGGGCGGCCGGTGGTTCGCGGCGAAGGACGCGGCCATCCCCGGCATCATCGGCCTCGCGGTGCTGGCCTCGATGCGGGCGAAAACGCCGCTGCTGAACGAACTGCTCTACAACCCCCAGGTGATCGATGTGGGAAAAGTCGACGCGGAGCTGGCGGCCCACGGCGCCCAGGCCGAGTTCGCCGGTTTGCTGCGGCGGTCCACCGGGCTGCTGTCCCTCGCGTTCTTCACAAGTGCCGCCCTCAACTACGCGCTGGCCCGGTATCTCTTGAGGAGCCCGCCAGGCACCGAGGCCTTCAACGGCGAACTGGCGAAGATGCACCTGTTGAGCTGGCCGGTGATCGTGCTGCCGAGCATGGCGATGATGATGCTGGTGCTCTGGCGGCTGCTGCACGGCATCAAGGCGCTGACCGGACTGGGGCTGGACGACATTTTCCGTTCACCGCGGGAGAAGAAGGCCGGCTGAACAGCAGACCCGCCCGACCTGTTGCGTCCGTCCGGGCGGTTTGCCCGTACCCCACTTGCCCGCGGACGGCGACCGCGTTGGCGGGGAAGCGAAGCGTTGACGGCACCCCCAGGCCCAGGCATGTCCTTTTCCCGGGAACGCGAGCCTGGAGATGACCAGCGTTCCTGCCCTCCCTGCCAAGACCGGTCTTTCGTTTACCCCCACCAGGATTCGTCGGCCTTCGTCCATGGGAACGATGGCACGCCCATCAGACGGGTGAACCAATCCGTTGTCCCGATTGCCGCCCAAACATGAACACCCCACCGCCGGTTTCGCCTGTCGCGCTGACTCCCGACACGCTCACGCTCGCCAAGGAGCGGACCTACTTCGCGCTGGTCCTGGTGTTTTCCATTCTCGTCTGGGCGGTGCTGGTGGTGAGCATCTTCGGCCTGATCTATGCGGCCATTTTCGCGGTCGTCTTCTGGCTGGCCAACGGGCTGATGGTCGCCCGCCTGCGCTCGGAGGCCGTCAAGGTGGACGAGCGGCAGATGCCCGAACTACACGCCACCTTCCGCGAAATCTGCGCACGGCTGGGCCTGGCGCGGGCACCGGCGCTCTACCTGGTGCAGGCTGGCGGCGCCCTCAACGCCTTTGCCGCCCGGCACGCCGGCCGGGACTTCGTGGTGGTTTTCTCCGATTTTCTCGAGGCGCTCGGGGCCGAGTCCCCGGAGCTGAAATTCGTGCTCGGCCACGAGATCGGCCACATCCGCAGCCGGCACATTCTGAAGCAGATCCTGCTGGCGCCGGGTCTGTTCCTGCCTCTCCTCGGACCGGCTTACCGCCGCGCGTGGGAATCATCGTGCGATCGCTACGGCGCCTTTGCGGCCGGCGAGGTCGACGGCGCGGTGCGCGCCATGCTGACCCTCAGCGGCGGCCGCGAACGCGGCCGCCACCTCAACGCCGAGGCCTTCGCCAGCCAGCACCGGGAGGAACGCGGATTCTTCGTTTCGCTGCACGAACTGCTCTCGCCCTATCCCACGCTCTCCCGCCGGGTCACCGATCTCCTCGCCCTGAAGGCGGGCCAGCCCGCCACCCGCCCGGCCCGCAATCCCTTCGCCTATCTTCTGGCGTTGTTCGTGCCGGGGGGCAATACGGCGGCTCCGGCGAACGCCCTCATCTTCATCGTCATCATCGGACTGCTGGCCGCCATGGCGATTCCCGCTTTCCAGAAGGTCCACCAGGCAGCGGAAGCCCATGTCTGCCTGAACAACCTGCGGCAGCTCAGTGCGGCCTGCGACCAATACACCCTCGAAAACGGAAAGGCGCCCGCGGATCTGCGCGAGTTGACCGGCGCCGGCAAGCTGCTCGACCGCCTGCCCATGTGCCCGGCGGGTGGAGAATACCGACTCGCTCCCAGGGAGACCGAGGGCACCACGCGGGTCTCCTGCACCGTCCACGGCGGGATGGAGGACCTGCAGCGGCAGTTGCAGCATCGCCCCCAACGATAGGGTGCGGGCCGCGGGCGGGAGGTCGGGCTGATCCGCGCGGAGAAGCTACCGTCGGTGCGGCGGCACGTAATCGCGCGCCGTCATGCCCGTGTAGATCTGCCGCGGACGGTAGATGCGGCCCTTGGGGTTGGCCGCGACTTCCTTCCAATTGGCGATCCAGCCGGGCATGCGGCCGATGGCAAACATGACGGTGAACATGTTTTCCGGAATGCCGATGGCCCGCATGATCAGGCCGGAATAGAAGTCGACGTTCGGATACAGTTTGCGCGACAGGAAGTAGTCGTCCCGCAGCGCGGCCTCCTCCAGGCGCATGGCAATGTTGAGCAGCGGATCGTCCTTGATGCCGAGGCTGGCGAGGGCGCTATAGAAGCTCTCCTTGATGATCTTCGCGCGGGGATCGTAGTGCTTGTAGACGCGGTGCCCGAAGCCCATGAGGCGCTTGTCGGCCTTGCCCAGCTTGGCCTGCTCGATGAACTTGGTGCCGTCGTCGCCCTCGGCGTGAATGCTCTTGAGCATCTCGATCACCGCCATGTTGGCGCCGCCGTGCAGCGGGCCCCAGAGGGCACAGACCCCCGCCGCCGCGGAGGCGAACAGGTTCGCGCCGCTGGAGGCAACCATCCGCACGGTCGAGGTGCTGCAATTCTGCTCGTGGTCGGC
>JBGOXZ010000260.1:0-4585 GCA_041479395.1 Opitutaceae bacterium | reverse complement strand
CTTTGATCTGCTCGGCACCGAGTCCGCCACCGGCATCACGCTCACCGAAAGCTTCGCCATGCATCCGGCGAGCAGCGTGAGCGGAATGTATTTCAATCATCCCGATTCAAAGTATTTCGCCGTCGGCAAGCTCGGTCGCGACCAGATTGAGGACTACGCGAAGCGCAAGGGTCTTACCGTCGCCGAAACCGAGAAATGGCTCGCCCCGTATCTCGACTACTGAGGCCGCGTCCATGGCACGCCACCTCGTGCGGCTCCTCGGCCTCTTCGCCGCTCCACGGCGTTCATTCTGAGCAATCTCGACCTGGCCTACACTTCCCACTCTCCCGCGAGCAAACGCGGCACCAGCGGCTCCAGAATCCGGTACGATGCGCCCCACAGCCGGTACGGCCCAACCTGGTAGAACGAAATGGGCAGCGGCTCCGGCCATGTCGGGAACTGCACGACGTCCTCTCCGCGCGCCTCGGGCCGGGCCAGCTCCCGCACCGTCACCTCGAGGATCTCCGCGATCTCCCCGTCCTGGCAACACCACCTCGCCGGCGGCTTGATCCGGGCCAGGAAGGGGACGATGCGAAACCCGGTCGTGAGGGTTTCAACCGCCGGCAGGTGCGCCAGGATTTCGATCTCGTCGCCGGCCAAACCGATCTCCTCGCGCGCCTCCCGCAGCGCGGCAGCGAGCGGCGATGGGTCCTCCGGCTCACGCTTCCCGCCCGGGAAGGCCAGCTGTCCGCCGTGCAATCCCTGCTCGCCCCGGCGGACCAGCACGAGCCGCACGGCGCCGTCCGCGCCGCGAAACGCGGGCACGAGAACGGCAGATTCCTTGAGCGGTTGGTGCGTGTTCGCCATGCTGAGCCGGTCGACGTTCAGGCCTAGACAAGCTGCTCGTCGCGGTCGACGCCGAATTGCCCCGGTCAACCGCGGGGATGTCGGATTTCTTGGCGCAAGGCGCCTGCCCCGCGCGCGCTTGCTCCACCCGAGTCCGCCGCGCATCTTTTCCCCACTCCAGCGCCATTCGCCGAGTCCGCAACAACCAGGAGTTCATCATGTCATCCGTTCTCCCCACCCGACGGGAAGCCTTGAAGGCCGCGGCAGCGGCCGGCGTCACAGTCGCCATCTCCCGCCTGCCCAACCTCACCGCCGCCGCGGCCACGCCAGCGGCGCCGCTGGCGCCGCCGCGTCCGGGTGCCATGGTCGGCATTGCGACCAGCGTGGCCCCGGTGGCTCAGCCCGATCTCAATCGGCTCTTCGACGACCTCCAGCAGCGGGCCGGCGTCAACGCCCTCTTCCCGTTCATCTACACCCATATTCCCCGGCGCGCGGGCGTGCCGGACGCCGGCTTTCACGGAGGCAATTACGCCATCCCGCACATGGAGTATTACCGGGACACCATCCTCACCTACGAGGACATGCGCGCCCCGGAGTTTGGCGACGTGGACGTGCTGGTCCGGCTCATCCCCGCTGCCCGCCAGCGCGGCATCAAGACGTTTGCCTGGATCATCGAGGACAACCAGCTCGCGCCCGTCGCGCGCTGGGAATCGCTCTACGAGGTCGATTTCCACGGTCGGCGCATGCGCCGCCATCCGTCGGGCCCGTGCAACAACAATCCCCACTACCGCGGTTTCCTGCTCGGCTTGGTGGAGGACTACGCCCGCTCGTATCAAATCGACGGCATCATGTGGGGATCCGAACGCCAGGGTGGTCTGCTCAACGCGCTGGGAGCCTACCATAACGGCGCCCGCGCCGATCCCGGCCAGGCCACCTGTTTCTGCGAGTTCTGCCAGCAGAAGGGCAAGGCCGCCGGCATCGATGTCGAGCGCGCGCGCCGCGGCTTTGGCGAGCTCGAAACGTTTGTCCGCGACGGCCGGGCGGGCCGGCGTCCCCGGGATGGGTGCTTCGTCGCCTTCTGGCGGATCCTGCTCCATTATCCCGAGCTGCTCGCCTGGGAGAACCTGTGGATCCGCAGCCGGCACGAGCTGCAGGCGGAGATTCACCGCAAGGTCAAATCGATCAACCCCGCGCTGCCGGTCGGCTGGCACCTGTGGCACAACCTCTCGTTCAGCCCGTTTCACCGCGCCGAGGAGGATTACACCGCGCTGGCGGCCTATTCCGACTTCATCCGGCCCGTGCTCTACAGCAATTGCGCCGGCGAGCGCATGCACAGTTTCGTCGACAGTACCCACGGCAACCTCTTGGGGGACGTGCCCGAGGGCCTGACACTGGATTTCCTCTACCGCTTGCTGGATTACCAGGAGGCGCCCTACGACAAGGTCACGGCCGCCGGCCTGTCGGCCGACTACGTCCTCCGCGAGACACGCCGCGCAGTAGAAGGCGTGGCCGGGACGCCGACCCAAGTCTGGCCCGGCATCGACATCGATGTGCCGGTGCCCGCAGGCGCCAGCCATTGCACGCCTGAAAGCGTCAAGGAGACGGTGCGGGCGGTTTTCCGCGCCGGCGCCCACGGCGTGCTCCTGTCGCGCAACTATGTTGAAATGAAGCCGGAAAACCTGTCGGCGGCCGGCGAAGCGCTCAGGGAACTCGGGATCATCCAGGGGTGACGTCGGATGGGCCGGCGCAACGGCTCTGCCCGTGGGCCCCGCGAGCGCCGGCCGCGCCTCTCGAATTGCCTTCCAACTCCGGCGTTGGTATCGTCCCCGCGTTCGGACAACCATAACCCTCAAGAAGGAGATTTTGTCATGGCACTGAAAGTCACCAAGACGGATGTGTGGGCAGCCGAGATCCAGGATCAACCGGGAGGGCTGGCCAAAGTCATGGGGAAGATTGCAGGCACGGGCGCCAACCTTGAATGCGTCATCGCCCGGCGGCAGCCCGACAAGCCGGGAACGGGCGTGGTCTTTATCTCTCCGCTCACCGGCAAGAAGGCCCTGGCGGCGGCGGCCAGCGTGGGCTTTCACGAGACCCGGCGGATCGCCACGGTCAAGGTGGAGGGCGCAGATCGCCCGGGCCTTGGCGCGCAGATCGCCCAGGCGGTCGGGGCCGCCAATGTCAACATGCGGGGTCTGTCCGCCGCGACCATCGGCCGGAGATTCGTCGCCTATCTCGGTTTCGATAGCTGGGAGGATGCCATCAAGGCGGCCGCAGCCATCAAGGCCCTGGACCGGAAAAAGTAGTTTCTGCATCCTCGCCTGCCGCGGCCGCCCCACGCGGGACTGATTTTTCTCCATCGGGAAACCGGCACGCGGTGGCTCTGGCGGACGCCGCCGTATCAACCCTGGTGATTGATCCACCGGGGAGGTGGCGTCGCTGCGATCCGACCCAGACGAACCCCAGTTCCTGCCCGCTGCCGGTCATGCGGCCGGCCGGCCGACTTCGTCTCCGCACCCGCTTCGCCTCACCTGAATGACTCTTGCCTGTCGGCGCGAATTGCCCTGCCTTGAGAAAACTGCTTTGGCGCACGCCGGAGGTGAAGCAAAGCATGGCTCAACGACCCATATGAAGAAACTCATCATCGCCTGGCTGGTTGCCGGCACGCTCGCAACTCTCGCCCGGAGCGAGAAGGCCGATCTTCAATCGCCCGTGGTGGCGGCGGGCGGCGGCTACCGGATCCAGCGACCCGAAATGTATCACCGCGGCTGGGTGGATCTGAACAGGAACGGACTCCAGGATACCTACGAGGACCCCGCCCAGCCGGTCGAGGCCCGCGTCGAAGATCTGCTCAAACGCATGACGCGCGCAGAACGCCTCGGTCAGCTTGCGCAGCAACGTATGAAGCCCGGGATCGACGAAACCGACGCCGCCCTTGTCGCTGCCGGTGGCATCGGCTCCTTTCTCGGCGCGGCTCCCGATGCCGGGTTGCGCAACCGGCTGCAGCGCCTGGCCGTCGAGGAATCGCGCCTGGGCATTCCGCTGATCTTCGGTTTCGACACGATTCACGGCTTCCGCACGATCTTTCCGATTCCGCTCGGACTGTCCTGCGCGTGGGATGAGCAGCTCATCGAGCGCGTTGAAACCGTGGCCGCCGCCGAATCGGCCGCCGCCGGCGTCGACTGGGTCTTCGCGCCGATGGTGGACATCGCCCGCGACCCGCGCTGGGGACGCATCGCCGAGGGCGCCGGCGAGGATCCCTGGCTCGGCGGCCGGATTGCGGCCGCTGCCGTGCGCGGATTTCAGGGAGCCAGTTACGCGCAGGAGGACCGCGTCGCCGCCTGCCTCAAACACTACGTGGGTTACGGCGCGGCCGAAGGCGGCCGCGACTACAACACCACGGAGATCGGCCTGCCCACACTGCGCAATATCTACCTGCCGCCGTACAAGGCCGGCGTCGATGCCGGCGCCGCCACGCTGATGAGCGCCTTCAACTGCCTCAA
This sequence comes from Opitutaceae bacterium, assembly GCA_041479395.1. Lineage (GTDB taxonomy): Bacteria > Verrucomicrobiota > Verrucomicrobiia > Opitutales > Opitutaceae > Fen-1467. The sequence continues at coordinate 260 of JBGOXZ010000260.1, read as the reverse complement.
CGGTGTGCCCGCCTCCGGCAACCGGTTCACGCTCACCGAGGTGCTGCGCGACCAGTGGGGTTTCAAGGGTTTCGTGGTCAGCGACTGGGACGCGGTCAATGAGCTGGTGCAACATGGTTACGCCGCCGACAAGGCCCAAGCCGCCACCATGGCCCTGAACGCCGGCGTCGATATGGAAATGGTCAGCGACTGCTACCGCACGAGCCTGCCGACGCTGCTCGAAGCAGGAAAGGTTTCCGCGGCGACGTTCGACGAGGCGG
>JBGOXZ010000259.1:0-4616 GCA_041479395.1 Opitutaceae bacterium | reverse complement strand
GCGCGGGTGAACAGGCGCCAGCGCAGCGTGATCAGTTCACACTTGGCCAGCTGGCCGAGTCGGCGTTGCAGCAGCACGCACAAGTTGTAGGCGGTGATGGCCAGGTGATCGGCGGCCTCGGTCGCCCAGAACGACTGGCAGCACAGGCCCTTGATCCCAAACTGTCGCCCCAGCTCTTTGATGCGGTTCTCGATGTCCGCACGGCCGTGGTAGCGCCGCCAGACCGTGACGGCGTCGGCCTCGCCGCTCGGCAGGTTGGTGATGAGCGCTTGGAAGCGGTAGCCGGGCAAATCGAACAAGGTCTTCCCGCCGGCCTCCGGTCGTTCGACGATGCGCTGGCGGATCACGATGATCCGTTCGCCGGGCCGCTCGCCCGAGACCTCCTGCACCTGCAGGCCGGCCATCTCGGTGTCGGTCCACTGCGCGTCGTCATAGCGGCACAGCCGCTGCACCGGGCTCCGCAGAGGCATCGCCACGATGAAACGCAGGCCCTGCGCGCGGATCCGCTCAAGGAACCGGCGGCTGCAGAAGCCGCCGTCGGCCCGCACCAAGCTTACGCGCACCTGCGCCGGCAACCCGGCGAGGGTGCTTTGCAGAAACTCGGCGGCGTTGTCCACGCAGGCCGCGTCGCCCCGGCGCAGCCAGAAGTTGGCCACCAAGCCCGCCTCAGCCAGCGCCGCCACCAGCGGCCGGTGGCACGGCTTGAGCCCCGGCTTGGTATAGCCGACGCGCACGCCCTCCTGATGGCCATCCTCGTGCAAGAGCGCCCACCAGTCCAAGCCGAGCGTGTAACCCTCCCGTTCGCTCGGCAGCCGCCGCACCGCCCAGCGGTGCAGTTGCGTCAACGCCTCGCTGGAACGGTGGGTAAACGCCCGAAAGAACCGCGAGAACGTCGACTGGCTCGGCACCGCTTCGATGCCCAGCACCTCGGCGATCGCCGGATCCTGGCGCAGGTGCGCAACCCGGGTGAGCTTGTCTGCGCCGGCCAGAATGCCGCCCAGGAACGCCAACGCGGTATCGGTCGGGACGTACGCGTGATTGCGCGTCGGAACGTGCGGCAGCACCCGCCCCAGTTCCGCGCCAAACGCACTCTGCTGCAAAAACTGCGCCCACACCACCAGGCCGCCATGGGCCGTCAGACGCTGATCGGTAAAGGAAATCCGCATCGACTGCGGTCCGTCCTTGGTGCCAATCTCCACCTGCACCGTTTGGTTCGCCTCCGGTCGAGGCTCGGGGATAAGAATCTTCTCTCTCATTATTCTATCCCGTCAAACGGTGCGCCTGTTTTCAACTGCATCGTTCCGGCTAAGGACCGGCCACGGCATTGGGCCGCTCGCTCGGCGCCGATTTCACCAACGTGCGCCCGCATCGCTGGCCGCGTGCCGGTCTCCTCGCGCACCCCGACCATGCCCGTCACCGCTGGGGGAAACACGTCAGCGTCCGCGCCTACTTCGCCTCCTTGAGCGAGGGCGCCTTGAAATCGAACGGAATCTCGATGGTCGACTCAACATAATGGTGATCCTTGACGGCCGGGCCAAACTGCCACTGCCGCACGGCAGCCAGCGCCGCCTCGCCGAAGGCGGGATGGGTGGCCGCGACCACCCGGGTCTCCACCAACTTGCCGCTGGTGTCGATGTGGCAGCGCACCGTGGCGGACCCGACCAGTCTCTCCGCTTCGAGTTCGTGGGGATAGATCGGAATGACCATGTGGCTCGCGACCACGTTGCGGTCCGGCTGGCCGCGCAACATGAATTCTTCGGTCCTCGCACGCTGCGCGGCGATTTCGGCCGGCTCTATCTTTGAGGTCAGCAACTCCAGGCCGTTGGCGAAAAGGTGCAGTGTGTAGTGCCCTTCGCCCACCGGTTCGGCCAGCTGAAACACGAAGTCGATCGAGGCCATCTTGCCCGCCCGCAGATTCGGCAATTCCTCAAAAACGACCCCCGTGCCCGCCGCGTAGGCGAGTTCCAGCACCACGAAGCAGTTCTCCAAATCCCGGTCCGAGGTCAATTCGGCCATGAAGCGCATGTCGTAGTTCAGACTGCCCACCGCATCGACAAACTCCACATGCCGCACGACGACGTGCTCGTGGGCAATCGTGACGCAGGCCGGACTGTAGATGGCGGCCTTTTGCACCCCGTAGCGCGCACCGGTCGCGCTGCGCAGCTTCTTGTCGACCTCGACATACGGATGCCCGTAATGCACGGCCCGCACCACGCGCTGGGCGTTGTCTTCGTACACCACAAACAGGCTCTGCGCGCGCAGAGCGGGACCGACCATCAACACGCTGAGGCAGAATACCGGGATTCTCATGGGGAAACAGATCGATCCAGCCGCGCCATCGTGCCCTTGGGTTGGGTGCGGCCAAGACCGGCGGCACTCTACTGAATCCGCATCGATAATGTCGATCTTTCGTTGAAGCTGCGGCGCTCGAGTCGATCACGAGGGCCGCGGACAGCGATCGTCACCGGCCCGTCCAGACTCATCAGCCAATCGCGGACCGCGTCACGCCAGGCATGTGGCGAAGCGGGTTTCGGCGGCGGCATGGCGCGTATGCACGTCGATGTAAGTCCGGTCACACAGCTCGTCGACCGCCGTTCCCCCGGCAAACGCCGTGCTGAAGCCCGGTTGCTCCGGATCGAGCGCGAGCTGCACGCTGTGGAGGAAGGCGGCGATGAGCTCGCGGGGTGCCTCGTCGCCGACCGCGATGCGGATCGTCGTCGGCGCGATGCCCGCAGCTCGGAGTGCCGCGGGACTGAGCTCGCTGTGCGAAGTGAGCGCCGGACAGAGCACGACCGTGTTCGACTGGCCGAGCGTGACCATGTGGCCGAACATCGGCGACAGGCAGTCGAAAAATCTTTCAAACGCCAACCGATCCAGGCCGGCGCGTTCGAAATCAATCGTGAAGAGCGGCGCCGGCAGCTCGAGATAGCTTTGGGTGGTCAGCACGGCGTGGTTCGGGTGACCGGGCAGGCCGGAGCAGTTCACTGTGATCGCGGGATGGGTGGCGAGCCAGCGGGCGAGGATGAACGTATTGATGCACTTCTTCAGCATGCGCAGCTCGAGCGTCTTCATGCCGCTGAGCACCTCGAAGGCCTTGTCGGCGTCGAGAAACGCACCCTTCACGTAGTAAACGTTCCAGAAGAGCGTCTCGTCCCAGCCAGGATCGCCCTTGGGCTTGAACATGGCCTCGTTGCGGCCGATGACCACGCCCGCGGTCGTGTTGCCGCTGCCGGTGAGGTCCTTGGTGTAGCTGTGGATGACAAAGTCCGGCCGCTCCGCGCGGCTCGGCCGCTGCAGCGGGCGCGCGAGGAACGGCGTCGCCACCGTGGAATCGAGCATGACGGTCAGCCCCGCGGCGTGGGCGGCGCGGCAAATGGCGGGCACATCGAGCCACGTGCCGTGGGGATTGCACGGGCTCTCCAGGAAGACGTAGACCTGCCGGCCGCCCGCGAGGCGCGCCGCGTGCTTCGCGCGTACCGCGTCGCAGGCATGGCTGAAGTCCGACGCGCCGTCACCGTCGAAGAACTCGACCGCCACATTCAGGTTCGCGGGTTTGGCATACCAGTCGTGCAACAGCTGGTAAGTGCCGCCGTAGACGTTGCGGTTGACCAGGATGATGTCCTCGTAGCCGACGAGGTGCGACAGCACGCCGTCAATCGCGGCCATGCCGCTGTTGAAATTCCACGCGAGGTATTCGGCGGCGAGCGGACCGGCCTCGATGTCGACGATGTGGTTGGCGAGGGAGATCGAGGTCGGGTTGAGCAGGCGCGAGTAGATCTCGTGGAGGAATTCGCGGCCTTGGAACGCGTCGTCGATCCATTCGGCGCAGGCAAAGATGTACGTGGCGGTCCGGGTGATGACCGGATTCGCGCTGAAAAGCGCGGCCACGTTGTCGAAGATCGGGTATGGGCCCTGCGCGAGCAGCGTGGCGTTGCCGTAGCCGAGCGCCTGATGGGATTTGCGGAACGGGTTCTGCAGCTCGTCCAGCAGCTTGGCCAGCTGGAAGCAGAGGAATTTCTGGGCGTTGAACACGGCGAGCCGGTCGCGCCGCGCGAGCCCGGCAAGTTCGCGCAACGTCGCGTCCCAAAGCGCGGCCAGATCGTCGTGCGCGTCGTATAGCCGGCGGGCGAGGCGCAGCATGGCCCCGCCGAGGTCCGTCGCGGGATCGAGGTGGAAGTGCGCGAGCTGCTCGCGGGCGAGCGAATCGGCGTCATGGGCGGCGGTGGTTTTGCGCCGCGGCGAAAGCAGGCGCGCGGCCGGCGCGGGGGTCGGGGTTGGGGAATCGTCGTGCATGGGGCGAGTGTGCCGGTTCCGCCACCGCATCGCAAGACGGGCGGAGACCGGCGCCGCGCTGCCGCACGGCCCGATTTCCTTGCCTGGATCGTCCGGCGCCAGGCGCCCGGGTTCGACTCTCCGCTCAGGTCCGGACCGGCATGTCAGCTAAGCCGGATCCATGCAGTTGAATCTGTAGGGCCGCGCCTTGGCGCGTGCCGTTCACTCGCAAGCACCGGCGCGGACCAAGGTCCGGCCCTACAACCGAACGGTGACGGACGTCGCGAGTGAATCTGTCGTTCAACTGCATCGTTTCGGCTAAGCCGGAGTCATGCAGTTGTAGG
>JBGOXZ010000258.1:0-4617 GCA_041479395.1 Opitutaceae bacterium | reverse complement strand
TGAGCCTCAAGGCCGCGGGCACCGGCATCACGCTGCACGCGGCGGATTACGTCTTCCTGCTTGATCCATGGTGGAACCCGGCGGTCGAGATGCAGGCCGTGGACCGCGTGCACCGCATCGGCCAGACCAAAACCGTGTTCGTCTACCGCATGGTCACGGCCGGCACCGTCGAGGAGCGCATCCAGGCCCTCAAGGCCGACAAGCGGATGCTGTTCGACCGGGTCGTCGGCGACATGAGCGGCGATTTCGACCTCAGCCGCCATTTCCAGTCGCTACGCACGCTCATCGAGCTCTCGGCGCCGGAAGCCGAGCAGTGACGGTTCGAGCGGCGCGGATTTTCGGCAACCAGCCATATCCATGAAACGCCTGCGGCAACTCGCCATTGTTTTCCTGATCGCCACCGCCGCGTGGGCCAACACCGCCATCGAACCCGGTCCGCGCGACGCGGACTGGCTGAAGCGCCACGAGGAATTTGTGGCCGAGGCCCAGCGGGGAGGCATTGATGTGCTGTTTCTCGGGGACTCCATCACCGACTTCTGGCGATCGCCCAATCCCGAACGTGGGGGCAAGGTCGTCTGGGACCGGGAATTCGCGCCGCTCAAGGCGGCCAACTTCGGCATCAGCGGCGATCGCACGCAGCATGTCCTCTGGCGCCTGCGCCACGGCGAGGCGGACGGCTACCAGCCCAAGGTGGTGGTCCTGATGATCGGCACCAACAACACCGGTCTGGAGAGAAACAGCACGACGCCACGCAACAACACCCCGGAGGTCAGCGAGGGCGTCACAGCGGTCGTAAACGAACTGCGCGCGAAGTTTCCGGAGGCGAAGATCCTGTTTCTCGCCATTTTCCCGCGGGGCGAGAAGGACTCGCCCCAACGTCTGCAGGTGGCCGAGGTCAACCGGGCGCTGGCGAAGCTGCATGACGGGCGGCACGTCTTCTTCCTCGACATCGGGGACAAGTTTCTCGACGCGGAGGGCAACATCCCCAAGGAGGTGATGCCCGACCTGCTGCATCCGAGCGAAAAGGGTTACGAGATTTGGGCGAATGCCATCCGGGAGCCGCTCAAGCGCCTGCGGCAGTGAGCAATTGGCGGGGAGGGACGGGCGCGTCGTTGCGCCGGCGTTGCTGTGCGGAGACGGGCGCCGGTTTCACTTCATGCCGGCCAGCCTGGCGAAATGCATCAGCAGGTAGCCCGTGAGCCCGGTGACCGGCAGCGTCAGCACCCACGCCCAGACGATGCGCTCGACGATGCCCCACTTGACGGCGCTGAAGCGCTTGGAAGCGCCCACGCCCATGATGGAGGTTGAGATGACGTGGGTGGTCGAAAGAGGGACGCCGATGGTCGAGGCGCCGTGAATGATGAGCGCGGCAGTGGTCTCGGCGGCAAACCCGTGCACCGGCTGCAACTTTACCATCTTGTGGCCCATGGTACGGATGATGCGCCAGCCGCCCGCCGCCGTGCCCGCCGCCATGGTGAGCGCGCAGGCAACCATCACCCAGCGCGGCACAATGAAGTCCGGGATGCGCAAAAAGGAAAGCCAACCGGGCACATTGGCAAAGACACCGGCCTGCGTGCCGGTAAAGAGCGCGAGCGTGATGATGCCCATGGTCTTCTGTGCATCATTGGAGCCATGGCTGTAGCCCATGAAACCCGCGCTCAGGAGCTGGGCTTTGCCAAAGATGAGCGAGACCAGGCGGGGGGCGACCTTGCGCAGCATGATCGTGAGGAGAAACATGAGCAGCGCGCCGATAAAGAAGCCCAGCGTCGGCGAGGTGACCATGGGGAGCACGATCTTCGGCCACAGACCGTTGTGGGCGCCCTTTGCATCCACGAGCGACCATTTGAGCACCGCCCATCGGCCGTCGGCCGAGGCGAGGGCTGCGCCGCATAATCCGCCGACGAGCGCGTGACTGGAGCTTGACGGCAGGCCCAGCCACCACGTGAACAGGTTCCAGGCGATCGCGGCGAGCAACGCAGCGAGCACGGTCGGCATCGTCACCACGCTCGTGTCCACCAGTCCCTTGCCGATCGTGGTCGCCACGGCGGTGCCGGCGAGTGCGCCGAGCAGGTTCCAAAACGCGGCCCAGACGATCGCCTGCCGCGGCGTGAGCACCTTGGTCGAAACGACCGTAGCGATGGCGTTGGCGCTGTCGTGAAAGCCGTTGATGTACTCGAAGACGAATGCCGCCAGCAAAACGAGCAGAAACAGGGTCATGGCGGCGGTCAGGAGTATTTCAGCACGATTTGAAATACCACGTTGCCGGCGTCGCGGCAGCGGTCGACGGACTTCTCCACCATTTCGAACAGCTGCAGCAGAAAGATGACCTCCTTGGCGTCGTACGGCCCCTGATAGAGTTCCCTTTCGAGGTTGAGCATCACCTTGTCGGCCTCGCCCTCGGCGAACTGCAATTTCTCGTTGGCCTCACGGATCCGGTCCATCTTGGAACCCTTGCGCAGTTCGCCGACCATGAAGGCCACGTTGTCGGCGGCGAGTTGCAGGAGCTCCGCCTGGCGCACCAGTCCCGCATGCGGCAGCGGGCCGGGATAGATCTCGAGGCGCTCGACGATCTTCTCGACCATCTTGGGAATGCGGTAGAGCGCAAAGGCCAGCGCCTCGATGTCTTCGCGCTCCAGTGGCGTCACAAAAGTCCGGCAGAGTTCCTTGGTGATCTGCTGGGTGATGCGTTTGTCCTTCCGGCGGGTGTGGACAAAATCGTCGATATTGTTGGGCCGGCCACTGGCGGCGCGCTCCTGCAGAAAACGGCTGAGCAGCGCCGTGCTGGCCCTGGCCTCCTCGGCGCTCGCCTCCAGGAGATCGAAGAACTTCTCCTCCTTACCCAAGAGTTTCTTGATCGAAAACATAGGTGCTGTTCTGGCTATTCACAATGATTGCGAAGGTGAAACAAAATCGTGGTGCGGCTGGGGTTTTTCTGACCGCTAATGCGGGCAGGTGACGCCGCTGCTGCCGACATCCTCATGTCCGCCGGCGCAGCTGCGACCACCACAGCCCGAGTCGCTCATGCATGGCAACCGTGCTGCGCTCCAGCGACGGCACGTCCCACGTGAAGTCGGACAAGCGCAACCGCGGCGGAGCGCTGAGGAGAAAGTCGGTCGGGCAGGGCAGGGCGTGGAGGCCTTGGGCGGCGCACAGGGCCATCGCCCGCGGCAGGTGCCAGGCCGAGGTCACCACCGCCACGGGCGCGTCCCCCAACCGCTCGCGCAGCCGTGCGGCCTCCTCCTCGGTGTCACGGGCGTTGTCGATCATGAGGATGCGTGTGCGCTCCACGCCGAGCGACACCGCCGAGTCGGCCAGGACCTGGGCGTGCGTAGGGCCGCCATTGTCGCCGGGTCCCGACACCACCAGTTTCGCCGCAGGCAGCAGCCGCAACAGACGCACGGCCTCGGCCAGGCGTGCCCGCGCTGGCGCGCTCAGCCGGCTCAAGGCGGGTCGGTTCTCAGCGTCCTCATGTCCGCCGCCCAGCACCACCACGAAGCGGCAGGCCGCCAGTTCGGGCGGGAGCGGCGTGCCGGATGGGAACTCGCCCACCGCCGGGTAACGCGATTCCAGCGGCGCGACCAGCCGCCCGCTTGCCCATTTGTTGCTCGCGGCAAGCAGCACCAGCGACGCGAGAATCAACAGCGCCCGGCCGGTGTGCTGCCACCGGCGGCTCGTGCTCAACAGCACGCCGAGGGCGCCGCACACCAGCGCCAACGGCAGCGGAAGCAGGAACGGGGAGAAGAGTTTTTTCAGCCAGAACATGCCGCCAGTTTGGCGGGAAGCGGCCGGAAGCATAGCCTGAAAATGCCGCGTTTCGCGGCCCGCGCTGCGCGTCCGTCGTCCGGAGCGGGTGCGCTGGGAATCGGGATTGACAGTGAAAACCGCCGGACTGAGCTTTTCCGGCTCTTTACGGCGACCGTAGCTCAGTCGGTTAGAGCATTCTGCTGGGCAGCAGAATGGATCTGGGTGAGCGGGCCACGCCGCGTGGTTTGCCGGGAGGTTCGATCAGGCGTTCAAACGCGCAACTACGAGAGGATTTGCCTTCGGCTGTGCCGGAATAACGGTCGAAGTTATTGTCGAGATCCGGTTGGGGTGACCTGAGGAGTTCACTGCCCGGCGAATCGGGATTGACAGCGGTATGTGTCGGGCTGAATTTTCCCGGCTCTCCACGGCGACCGTAGCTCAGTCGGTTAGAGCACCAGATTGTGGATCTGGGGGTCGCGGGTTCGATTCCCGTCGGTCGCCCCATTTTTGGGGCTGGGAACTGCGCCGGTGCTGATTGCGTCCCCACCTGTCTTGTCATCGCGAGCCCGGCATCGCCGGGCGTGGCGATCCAGATGGATTGTTTCGTCGCTTCCGCTCCTCGCAATGACAGACTATACCATTACCCCAGCCCCGCCCGGCTTGCTCCCGTCGGCCGGGGCGCCTAGATTCCGTGACGCATGCAGCGTTTCCGGATTGTGACCTTCAATATTGCGCATGGCCGCGGGCTGTCGCCGTTCCAGGGGTTGCATGGCCGGCAACGTTTCGCGCGCAACCTCCGCATCGGCGTGCACGTGATCGAAGGCGATGACGTCGCCCAGGCCATTGTGGACTTCGGCCGCAAGCACGCCGTCA
>JBGOXZ010000257.1:0-4619 GCA_041479395.1 Opitutaceae bacterium | reverse complement strand
GGTTGAGTCGCAGCCCCAATTCCAGCCCATAGTGGCAGCCGGTGACGAGTGCGCCGAAAAGCAGCGCGGCCTGCCGCTGCGGCCATTCATCCCAATCTTCGTGAACACACTGAAGGCGGGTCCTTTCCCGCTTGCGCCGCCGCGCCACGCCCTCAACCCTCACGGGCGCTCACGCCATGCCCAAACGCACCGACCTTGACTCCGTTCTCATCATCGGCGCCGGGCCCATTGTCATCGGCCAGGCCTGTGAGTTTGACTATTCCGGCACCCAGGCGTGCAAGGCGCTCAAGGAGGAGGGCTATCGCGTGGTGCTGGTGAACTCCAACCCGGCCACGATCATGACCGACCCGGAGTTCGCCGACGTGACCTACATCGAGCCGCTCACGCTCGAGTATCTCGAGAAGATCATCGAGGCCGAGCGCCCCTCGGCGCTGCTGCCCACGCTCGGCGGCCAGACCGCCCTCAACCTTTCGATGGAGCTGCACCAGGCCGGCGTGCTGCAGAAGTACGGCGTCGAGATGATCGGCGCCAAGCCCGACGCCATCCGCAAGGGCGAGGACCGCGAGGCGTTCAAGCAGGCGATGATCCGCATCGGCCTGGACGTGCCGAAGTCAATGACCGTTGCTTCGCTCGAGGCGGCGCGCAAAGCCGCCGACTACATCGGCAGCTTCCCGCTCATCAGCCGCCCCTCCTTCACGCTCGGCGGCCAGGGCGGCGGCATCGCCTACAACCGCGAGGAATTCGACCAGATCGTCGCCAACGGCTTGGAGATCTCCCCCGTGCACGAGGTGCTGGTCGAGGAATGTCTGCTCGGTTGGAAGGAGTTCGAGATGGAGGTCATGCGTGACTACAAGGATCAGTGCGTCGTCATCTGCTCGATCGAAAATGTCGACCCGATGGGCGTGCACACCGGCGATTCGATCACGGTCGCGCCCGCGCTCACCCTGACCGACAAGGAGTATCAGGTCATGCGCGATGCGTCGTTCGCCGTCATTCGCGAAATCGGCGTCGAGACCGGCGGCTCCAACATCCAGTTTGCCGTCCATCCGCAGACCGGCCGCATGGTCGTGATCGAGATGAATCCGCGCGTCTCGCGCTCCTCCGCCCTCGCCTCGAAGGCCACGGGGTTTCCCATCGCGAAGATCGCGGCCAAGCTCGCCGTCGGCTATGCGCTTGACGAGCTCAAGAACGACATCACGCGCCTGACGCCCGCCTGCTTCGAACCGACGATTGACTACATCGTCACCAAGGTGCCGCGCTTCACCTTCGAAAAATTCCCCGACGCCGACCCGGCGCTCACCTCGTCGATGAAGTCGGTCGGCGAGGCCATGGCCATCGGCCGCACCTTCAAGGAGTCGATCCAGAAGGCGCTGCGTTCGCTCGAGATCGGCGCGCGCGGCTTGGGCGGGGGCGGCAAATGGGGCGGCGACGAGCAGCCGGAGGACAAGGTGATCAAGCAGAAGCTGGGCACCCCCCACGCCGAGCGCGTCTTTTTCATCCGCCACGCCTTCCGGGCCGGCTACACGGTCGACCAGCTGTTCGACCTGACGAAGATCGACCCCTGGTTTCTCCACCAGCTCCGCGAGCTGCATGAGATGGAGGAGGAGCTGAAGCGGCATACGCTCGCCACCCTCGACGCCGGCCTGCTGCGTCGCGCCAAGGAATCCGGCTTCTCCGACGTGCAGCTGGCCCACTTGCTCGGCGCCGATTTCAGCGCCGTGCGCGCCCACCGCAAGAAAGTTGGCGTACACACGGTCTACCGGCTCGTCGACACCTGCGCCGCCGAGTTCGAGGCCTTCACCCCCTATTACTACTCGTCCTACGGCGACGAGAACGAGATCATCCCCTCCACGCGCCGCAAGATCATGATCCTCGGCGGCGGACCCAACCGGATCGGCCAGGGCATTGAATTCGACTACTGTTGCGTCCACGCCTCCTTCGCCCTGCGCGAGATCGGCTTCGAGACGGTCATGGTCAACTCCAACCCCGAGACGGTTTCGACCGACTACGACACGAGCGACCGCCTCTATTTCGAGCCGCTCACCCTCGAGGACGTGCTGGAGATCTACCAGCAGGAGAACTGCGAGGGCGCCATCGTGCAGTTCGGGGGCCAGACGCCGCTCAACCTCGCCGCGGCGCTGAAGCAGCACGGGGTGAATATCATCGGCACCTCGCCGGAGAGCATTGAGATCGCCGAGGACCGCCAGCTTTTCTCCGCCATCCTCCACCAGCTCAACCTCCGGCAGCCGGCCAACCGCACCGCGCTCACCGAGGAGGAGGCCATCCGCTTTGCGCACGAGGTCAGCTTCCCCGTGCTGCTGCGTCCCTCGTTCGTGCTCGGGGGGCGCGGCATGTTCATCGTCTACAGCGAAAACGAACTGCGCGGCGTCATCCGCCAGGCGTTCGACGCCATGCCCGGCAAGCCCGTCCTGATCGACAAATTCATCGAGGACGCCATTGAACTCGACGTCGACTGCATCAGCGACGGCGACACGACCGTCATCGGCGGCATGCTCGAACACATCGAATACGCCGGCGTGCACTCGGGCGACGCCGCCATGGTCCTGCCGCCGCACACCTTGTCCGAAGCGATGCTCGCCACCGTGCGCGAGGCCACCTACGCGCTGGCGAAGGCGCTCCATGTCATCGGCCTGATGAACGTGCAGTTCGCGATCAAGGATGGCGAACTCTACGTGCTCGAGGTCAACCCGCGGGCTTCGCGCACCGTGCCGTTCGTGGCCAAGGCCATCGGCGTCCCGCTGGCCAAGCTCGCCGCCAAGGTCATGGCCGGCCGGAAGCTCCGGGACCTCGGGTTCACGCGCGAGCTCACCCCGCGGCACTGGTGCGTGAAGGAGGCGGTCTTCCCCTTCGTGCGTTTTCCCGGCGCCACCATCACGCTCGGCCCGGAGATGCGCTCCACCGGCGAGGTCATGGGCCTCGACGACGACCTCGGCATCGCCTTTGCCAAGACGCAAGCCGCCGTCAAACCCGGCCTGCCGCTTTCCGGCAACGTGTTCCTGAGCGTGAAGGATGCCGACAAACCCCGCGCGGTCGACCTCGGTCGCCAGCTCGAGGCGCTCGGCTTCACCATCTATTCCACCCGCGGCACCGCCCAGAGCCTCCGGGAAAACGGCGTTGCGGTGCAGTTGCTGGCCAAGATCGACGAGGGCCGCCCGACGGTCATTGACATGATCAAGAACGGCCAGATCCAGATGATCATCAACACGCCGTCGGGCATGACGCCGCGCAAGGACGAGAACAAGATCCGTTCGGCCGCCTACGCCCACAACATCTGTCTCATGACCACCATCACCGGCGCCTTCGCCGCGCTCAACGGCATCCAGGCGTTGCAGCAGAAGCGCGTCGGCGTGCGGCCGCTGCAGCAATACATGGGCAACGTCGTCGCGCGCGCCTGAGCGGCCTTCGCATTGTCGGCGCCCTTTGTCCCTCCACCCGGCCCAGTCCCCCTGCAAACTGTCGTTGCGAGGAGCGCCGCGACGTGACAATCCAGAGAGACCGCCACGTCCGGCCTCCGCCTTCGCCAAAAGCTTCGGCGAGACAGGTCGCCGGACTCGGTGTGACGGAACCGCCCTTCCCTCCGGCAACCCTCTTCCACCATGGCCGCCCCCGCCACCCTGATCGCCCTCCTGCACGGACCCGACCGGCCCGGCTTGGTGGCGCGCGTGGCCGGCTGGATCTTTGAACGCGGCGGCAACATTCTGCACGCCGACCAGCACCGCGACATGGAACGCGAGGTGTTCTTTCAGCGCGTCGAATGGCAGCCGGCGAACGGCGATCCCGAAGCCGAGGCCCGCGAGTTCACGGCGTTCGCCACGACGCTCGGCATGGCGGCGCGCGTCGCGTCCTCCGCGCACCGGTCAAAGGGCGCGCTCTTCGTGTCGCGGGCGGATCACTGTTTTCACGACCTCATCCTGCGCTGGAAGGCGGGAGAGTTTGCGGGCGATTTCGTCTGCGTGGTTTCCAACCACCCCGATCTTGCCGCCGCGGCCCGCCACTATGGTCTGCCGTTTCACCATGTGCCGGTGACCGCCAAGACCAAGGCGGCGGCGGAGGCGCGCCAGTTGAAGATCTTGCGCGCCGTGGGCGCGGAGTTTGTCATCCTCGCCCGCTACATGCAGGTGCTGTCCGCCGGTTTCCTGGAAGAACTCGGCCGGCCGGTGATCAATATTCACCATTCGTTCCTGCCCGCCTTCGCGGGCGGGCGGCCCTACCATCAGGCCCATGAGCGCGGCGTGAAGCTCGTCGGCGCCACCGCTCACTACGCCACCGCGGTGCTCGACGACGGGCCCATCATCCAGCAGGACGTCGTGCGCGTGACGCACCGGCACAGCGTCGACGACCTTATCCGCAAGGGGCGGGACCTGGAAAAGCTCGTCCTGGCGCAGGCCGTGCGCTGGCACCTCGAAAACCGCGTGCTGGTCTACGGCCACAAGACCGTGGTTTTTGACTAGGGCGTGTCTTCAAACCGCCTGTCATCGCGAGGCACGCAGAGCGTGCCGTGGCGATCCAGCTCCTCGACAGGGCGCAGGGCCCTGAGCTTGTCGAAGGGCTGGATTGCTTCGTTGCCCCGGCAGTCCGGGGCTCCTCGCACTGACGGT
>JBGOXZ010000256.1:0-4621 GCA_041479395.1 Opitutaceae bacterium | reverse complement strand
CTCGCCCCGCCTTGGGCCGACCCGTTCGCCCTCCGTCGTGCAAGCATCACCGCCCCCTTCGCCCCCCGGCTCCGCACCGCAGAAATCCTTCCTGCCGGAAGTGATTTTCGAGGAGAATCTCTGCAAGGGATGCGAGCTGTGCATCACCATCTGCCCCACGAAAATCCTCAAGCTCGACACGACCCGGGTGAACATCCGCGGCTACTTTCCTGCCATCGTGTACAATCTGGCGGAGTGCAGCGGCTGCGCCAGCTGCGCCAAGATCTGTCCGGACTCGGTCATCACCGTGCGCCGTTAGAGAAACGCCCATGGCCAAGAAACTGATGAAGGGAAATGAGGCGATCGCCGCCGCGGCCATCAATGCCGGCTGCCGCTTCTTCTTCGGCTACCCCATCACGCCGCAGAACGAGATCCCGGAATACATGTCGCGGGAGCTGCCCAAGGTGGGCGGCACCTACGTGCAGGCCGAGTCCGAGGTGGCGGCGATCAACATGGTCTACGGCGCGGCCGGCGCGGGCGCGCGCGTCCTGACCTCCTCCTCGAGCCCCGGCATCAGCCTCATGCAGGAGGGCATCTCGTACATCGCCGGGGCCGAGCTGCCCTGCGTGCTGGTGAACATCATGCGGGCCGGACCCGGGCTGGGCGGCGTGCAGCCGGCGCAGGCGGATTATTTTCAGGCCACCAAGGGCGGCGGCCACGGCGACTACCGCGTGCTGGTCCTCGCCCCCGCCAACCTCCAGGAGGCGGTCGACCTGACGCAGCTGGCGTTCGATCTGGCCGACAAATACCGCAATCCCGTGATGGTGCTGGCGGACGGAATGATCGGGCAGCTGATGGAGCCCGTGGAGTTTTCGCCGTATCACCCGGCGTTCGCACTGCCGCCCAAGGACTGGGCCACGACGGGCACCGCCGAAAGCGGCGGCCGGCGGCGCGTCATCAATTCGCTCTACCTGTATCCCGACGAACTGGAGAACCACGTCCGCGCGATCTACCGGAAATACGCCGAGATGGAGCGGACGGAGGTCCGCTACGAGTTGTACGATTGCGACGACGCCGACGTGGTCATCGTGGCGTACGGCACCACCTCGCGGATCGCGCGCTCGGCCATCGAGAAATGCCGCCGCCTCGGTCTGCGCGTCGGCCTGCTCCGGCCGATCACGCTTTTCCCGTTTCCGTTCGCAGCGTTCGATCGGGTCGTCGACCGCACCCGGGCCTTTCTGGTTGTGGAAATGAGCATGGGGCAGATGCTGGATGACGTGAAGATCGCGGTGGCGGGCCGACGCCCCATCTCCTTCTACGGGCGCACCGGCGGAATCGTCCCGACGCCGGAGGAGGTCGTGAAGCAGGTGCAGACCCTGCTGGGAGGGCCCGGCGCATGAAGACCGTCTACCAGAAGTCGGCCGGCTTGACCGGTGTCCCCATGCATTACTGCCCGGGCTGCACGCACGGGATCATCCACAAGCTCGTCGCCGAGGCGCTGGTGGAACTCGACGTGCTGGGCCGGGCGGTGGCGGTCGCTCCCGTCGGCTGCGCGGTGTTTGCGTACGAGTATTTCAACTGCGACGCGCAGCAAGCCGCCCACGGGCGGGCCCCGGCGGTCGCGACCGGGATCAAGCGCGTGCGGCCGGACAACATTGTGTTCACCTATCAGGGCGACGGCGACCTGGCTTCGATCGGCATGGCCGAGATCGTCCACGCCGCGATGGGCGGCGAGAACATCACCGTGGTTTTTGTGAACAACGCCATCTACGGCATGACGGGGGGACAGATGGCGCCCACGACGCTGGTCGGCCAGCCCACCACCACCTCGCCGCTCGGCCGGAGTCGCCTGGGCCAGGGCGCGCCGCTGCGGGTCTGCGAAATGCTGGCCACCATCGAGGCGACGGCCTACATCGCCCGCGTCTCGGTCCACAGCATCCCACGGCTCAACGTCGCGAAGCGCGCGCTGAAGAAGGCGCTGCAGCTGCAGGTGGAAAACAAGGGATTCAGCCTGGTGGAGGTGCTCTCCACCTGCCCGACCAACTGGGGCTTGTCGCCGGTCGACGCCCTGCGCTGGGTGGAACAGAACATGATCCCGGCCTATCCCCTCGGCGTGTTCAAGGACATCGAAGGAGGAACCTGACCATGGCGGAGGAGCGCATCATCGCCGCCGGCTTTGGCGGCCAGGGGATTCTGATGCTCGGCAAGCTGCTGGCGCACGCCGGCATGATGGAGGGAAAGCAGGTGACGTGGCTGCCCTCCTACGGACCGGAAATGCGCGGGGGCACGGCCAACTGCAACGTGATCATTTCCGACGCCGTCATCGGCGCGCCCATCGTCTCCGAGGCGACCTGCGTGATCGCCATGAATCTTCCCTCGCTCGACCGGTTTGAGTCGTTCGTCCAGCCGGGCGGCTGGCTGCTGCTGAACAGTTCCCTGGTCCCCCGGGCCTCGACCCGGCACGACGTGCAGGTTCTCGCCATCCCGGTGAACGACATCGCGCACCAGCAGGGTAGCCTGCGGGTGGCGAATGTCGTCATGCTGGGCGCCTACCTCGCCCTTTCGCAGGCCGTCCGGAAAGCCTCCGTCATTACGGCGATCGAGGACGTGCTGGGTCCGGGCAAGCAGCACTTGCTGCCCATCAATCTGAACGCGCTGGACGCAGGCATCGCGTTCGCAACGAAGGTGCAGGTGTAGTCATGGAAAAGGAAAAAATCGTCATCGAGGTCCCTTCGCAGGCTCTCCATTTGGAGCACGCGCAATGCCCCCGCGGGCACAGCCTCATGGATGCCGGCGTGCCCATCAGCGGGCATCCCTCCATCAAGGTGGTCATCCAATACGGCGCCATCCGCGGCAACATCCACCTCGACCCGGTCTACGGCAGTTTCCACAACCTGTTCGACGTGGACATTCCGGAAGGCGTGGTGGTCGAGATGTTCTGTCCGACCTGCGGAGTCTCCCTCAAGGTGGAGCAGGAGAAGTGCGATTTCTGCTTCTCGCCGATGTTCGCCCTGTATCTGCCCAACGGCGGCATCCTCAAGGGCTGTCTGAAGAGCGGCTGCCATGCGCACAAGCTGGTCCTGGTCGACGTGCACGAACAGCTCGGGATGGTCCACGGCCATGATCAGATCCAGCTGCTCATGTAGCGGCGGGCCCTCCGGCGCTCCGGGCCGCGTCGCCGCTTCGCCGGCGCGAAGGCGGGCGCTTCCCCGCCCAGCACCATGAACCCTGCGCAGCAAATCTACCAGAGCCGCATCACCACGGCGGAGAAGGCGGTGACCGCGATCACGGCCGGCATGCGCGTGTTCATGACCGGCAACTGCTCCGTGCCCCAGGCCGTGATGGCGGCCCTGGTGAAGCACGCGCCGGGTTTCGCCGCCCCCATCGAAATCACACACCTGTTCACCCTCGGCAACGCGGATTACGTCGCCCCCGGCATGGAGCGCTACATCCGCGTCAACACGCTCTTCATCGGGGCCAACGTGCGCCCCGCCGTCAACGCGGGCCGCGCCGATTTCACGCCGTGCTTTCTCTCCGAGATTCCGCACCTGTTCCGCGGCGGCATCCTGCCGCTCGACGTGGCGCTGGTCCACCTCAGCCCGCCCGACGAGCGCGGCTTCTGCAGTTTCGGGGTCGAGGTCGGCGTCACCAAGACGGCCGCCGAGTCGGCCCGGATCGTGATTGCCGAGGTCAATGACTGCATGCCACGCACGCTGGGCGACAGTTTCATCCATGTTTCCAAGCTCACCCACATCGTGCCGGTCTCCTACCCGCTGCTCGAGCACCGCATGGGCGAGATCGCCGAGGTGGAGCGCCGCATCGCGCACCATTGCGCCGGCCTGATCGAGGACGGCTCCACGCTCCAGATGGGCATCGGCGGCATCCCCGACGCGGTGCTGACCTTCCTCAACGACAAGCGGGACCTCGGCATCCACAGCGAGATGTTCTCCGACGGCGTGATCGACCTGGTGGAGCGCGGCATCATCAACGGCGAACGAAAGTCGCTGCATCCCGGGAAGATTGTCGCGGGGTTCCTGATGGGCACGCGGCGCCTCTACGATTTCGTGCACGACAATCCGATGGTCGAGCTGCACCCGACGGAGTACATCAACGATCCGTTCCGCATCGCGCAGAACGACCGCATGGTCGCGATCAACTCGGCCATCGAGGTGGACCTGACCGGCCAGGTGTGCGCCGATTCGATTGGCTCCCGGCTTTACAGCGGCGTGGGCGGGCAGATCGATTTCATCTACGGCGCCAGTCGCTCCAAGGGCGGCAAGCCGATCATCGCCCTGCCCAGCACCGCCACCTGCAACGGCCAGCCCGTGAGCAAGATCGTGCCGACGCTCAAACCGGGCGCAGGCGTGGTGACGACGCGCAGTCACGTGCACTACGTCATCACCGAGTACGGCATCGCCGATCTCTACGGCCAATCCATCCGGCAGCGCGCCCGGGCGCTCATCGCGGTGGCCCATCCCCAATTTCACGAGGAGTTGGAAAAGGCCGCCCACGAACTCCACTACCTCTAGCCGGAGCCAGAGCGCCAGAGATCAGAGGACACAGGTCAGGGGTCAGAGGACAGACAGCAAAGAGCCGGGCAAGGCTGACATCTGACCTCTGTCCTCTGGTCTCTGACCTCTGT
>JBGOXZ010000255.1:0-4637 GCA_041479395.1 Opitutaceae bacterium | reverse complement strand
GCTTACCCAATGGTGGCGCCGGTCTGTGACCGGCGTCTGCGCCAGTCCCAGACTGGCGCCACGCAGCGTTTCGTGGCCGCAGGACCGCATCTATTCCGAAGCCATGAAACCAAGAGAGAATCATGGCTTCCTGGCTTCTGAATTGCGATCCTGGGGCCGCTGTGCCCGCCAAATTTGCGACCTCACATCCATCCCGGCCCGGACGGCGCTCGCTGAAAGCCGGCGCACCGCTCCCGACCGACGGTGGAGGATTCTTCTGAGCCAATGGACCAAGGACGAAGTGGCGCCAGTCTCAGACTGGCGCTACTCCTTGGGTTGCGGATCCTCCCGCGCTTGGAAGTATTCGAGTCAGACGGGCTGGAGTGGATCGTCCGGCGCGGATTCCGCCGGAGCGGCACCCGTCTCGGGTGCCGGGATTGCACCACCGTCGGCCGGATCCGGCACCGGTGCGTCGCTGCTTGGCGGTGGAAGAGGACTGTCCACCACGGCTGCAGCGGGAACCGCTGTTTCTGTTCCAGCTGCGGCCGCTGGCGCCTCGGATGCCGCCGGAGGCGCTTGCCCGGCAGTGTCGGCGGCAGTTGGAGGGGAGACCGGCGCCTCCGGGAAGTTTTCCAGGTCGTGCTCCTCGCCTTCCGGCGATTCGGCGGTCCTGATCCGCGCCTCGGCCATGGGTGGCGGCGCAAACAGGCGGCTGTCGCCGAACTCGGTCACGTACCCTTCCTGCACGAGCCAGCGCAAATCCATCGTCAGCCGCCGCAGCTTCTCCTGTTGTTCGGGCGTGAGCGGCGACTCCACCGGCGCGGCGGCAACGGGTGCGGCCTCCGGGGGCGCGGCTGCGGCCGGCTCCCCTGGCGCCGGCTCCCGCATCGGCGGAGTCGACGGAGCGGGCATGGGCGGGTTCGACGGAATGGACAGCGGAGGAGTCGACGGAGCAGACGGCGGCGTAATGCCGAGGAATTTCACCGGCAGCCCCTTCACCGTGATCATCGGGTTCGCCTCGATGAAGGTGATGAGCGCGCCGATGCTCTCGGCAAAGACCTGGCCCGGCACGCGGAACTTCCGTTTGACCGCGCACACGTAGGAAATGCCCTTGGCGCCCTTCTTGAAAATCGTGAATCCCTCGCGGCGCAGCCGCCCGCGCAGTGCATTGGCGGTGTCGAGCGGAAAGCGGCGCTGCCGTTCGAGGTGGCCTTCGATGGCGCGGCGAATCTCGCCCGGCGGCAGCGATTCCACCAGCTTCGCATGGAAACGCGCCGATTCCACCACCTTCACCATCCGATCCTTGGCCGTCGCCAGCAGGTGGGCGCGCGCGTCCTCCAGATTGTCGAACGCCACGGGGGCATCGCCCTCCGCGCCGAGCTTCCACGTGTAGCGTGCCGCGTGCTTCATCTTTTCGAGCCACTGGTTGACCACCTCGGGGTCGCGCACGGTCTCAATGCGCTCGCGGAAGGTTTCAAACGGCATGCGGGAAAAGCGCGCCGCATGGTGTTGCTGGACGATCTGCTGGTAGCGGTGATAGTTGGGCGGGCCGAGCAACTCGCCCGAGAGCGTGCAGCGGTTGACGAACGGGAAATTGCCCTTGGGCGGCTCCACCTCGACCGTTGCCAGGTCGAAGAATTTATCGAGATGTCTGCCCACCACGTGCGCCACGGCCGCCTCCTCGGTTTCGAACGGCATGCCGTCGGGCAGCGCCACATGGACCGGGCCGGCGGGCCTGGCGGGCACCGGCGGGGTCGAAGGTGTGGTGGCCGGCGCCTCGACCGCTGCCGCCGTCTCCGGCGGCCGGCGCGTCAGCACGACGACGAAACGCTCGTACTTGCCCAGAATCAGACGCGCGATCTCGAACAGCTCAAACGTCCGGCACGACGTGCGCATGGCCTTCACCAGCGCTGAGAACCCGGCATCCTCGGGATAGAAGGCGACGTTGAAATAGGGACTCTGATAAGGCCGGTAATCCTGCGGCGGGCGCGAGCCGGACCACCGACGTTCGCCTCCGCCTTCGCGTCCCGGCGGGCGCCCCCCGCGGAATCCCTCTCCTTGGCGCGGTTCACCGGCGGGTCGGTTCGCACCACCTTGGTGGGCGCCCTCGCGCGAGTCGGCATTCTCTGCCATCGCCCCGCCCGTGCCCGTGTCGGCGGGCCGGCGGAAACCGCGCCGGTCACGGCGAGGTTCGCCGCTGTCGGCTCCGTGCGGCCGGCCCTCGCCCCGACCCGGGCCTTCGCGCCGAGGAACGTGTTCACGTTCACCTTCGCGCCGCGGGCCGGGAACCGGTTTGACCTCGGTCCACTGGGTCCCGAAACGGAAGTCTTGCAGCTGGCTGAGGTCGATCTTGTTGAGACCCTGTTCCGGAGTCTCCTTGGCAGGCGGTTCTTCCATGGATAAATCGGCACAGCGGGCGTGAGCCCGCGAAAAGCAAATCGGCAAGAGAGAGAATCGCCGCAGGCCGCAGGCGCCTGGGGCGGCAAGCGGGTGAGTTTTGCCGCCCGCTGGGACGTGGCAAGCGATTTCCCGGCGATAGCGATGCCCCGTTCAATTCAGGGCTTTACATTCACCGCCATGGTCCTACTTATCCGTGCTCCCAACGCGCAAAACGCTCAGGTGGTGGAACTGGTAGACACACACGTTTGAGGGGCGTGTGCCGCAAGGCGTGCGGGTTCGAGTCCCGCCCTGAGCACCACCCTTCGCCCTGCGGGCTACGGATGGCACGGCCAGCCTCCAGCGTACTGTGATCGTAGCAACCGCGGAATCGTAGAGGCGAAGGATGTCCTCCATAGCCTTGGCGAAGGAGGACATTCTACGGCGCCATGTGAACCGCCAGACTTCCGCCGTAGCCAAAGCGGTGGTGGGCAGAACGGATGACCAGGACGGCCTTGGACTGAAAATCCCCGTTTTGGCCGGATTTTAGTGGAGCACTGCATGGAGAAGGAGGTAATCCTGCGGTTCTCGCCGAGTGCCGGCGGGCGCAACCTCTGCCTCCCAACATGGCTCACGTTTCGGAGGCAGCGATTGGCGGACTGAGTCAACAACCGCTGGAACCCCTAAAGGTTCAGCGATGCCGCCCCGTGACTGCACGCTAAGGCGTGTCTTCAAACCCCATAATTCCGGAAATTGTCATGCTGAGCGCAGCGAAGCATCCAGCAAGCTGCCGCAGCGGGCTCCGGCGAGGTCCAGCTGGATTCTTCACTTCGTTCAGAATGACAATCCAGGTTTGAAGACGCGCCCTAGGGTATTTTCCCGCTGTCCCCCAAACGGGCTTACTGTTTTGCTGGGCAGCCATGAGAACCCCGGTTTCCAGCAGCACTTGGCCACAGGACCTTGCAGAGCCGGAATAGCGGATTCGGCGCTCCGGGTTGTCATTAGGTATTAGCGTGAAACCAAGCCCGTTTTTTCCCATTCTCCCCGTCACGAGGCCTTGCGCCTCCCACCCGGGATGGGCGCATGCCCTCTCCGTCCATGTCTGACGAGCGTGCCAACCGCCGGAATTTTGCCGTTCTCTATCGCGCGACCCTCGCTCCGCTGCGGCGGTACCTGGCGCGTTTCCTGGGCGACGCGACTGAGGCGCAGGACATTGCCCACGACGCCTACCTGCGCGTGTATCCGACGGAGGGCAAACCGCCGGCGGAAAAACCCGAGGCGTTGCTCTACACCACGGCCCGCCGGCTCGCGCTCAACCGGATCAAACGCCGCCGCATCGCGCCCTTCGCGCGCGACGCGTTGGAACCCGAATCCATGGCCTCGCCGGCCCCGGGCGTGGTGCAACAAGTGATGGCTCGCCAGGAGCTGCGCCAACTCGAGCAGGCCATCCGGCAGTTGCCCGCCGGCTGCCGCACGGTGTTGCTGTTGCGCAAGGTCGAGCTGCTGTCCCACCGGGAAATCGCGGACCGGCTCGGCATTGCCATCAGCACCGTCGAGAAACAGCACGCCCGCGCCCTGCGGTTGCTGCGCGCGTCGCTTGCAACCGAATCTGATCAAACCGCAACGAGCGTCCCAACGCCGACCCACAAGGAGGACAGCTTATGACTTCATTGCCCTGGTACTTGGATCCGGCCTCCGAGGAGCAGGCGGCGCTCTGGGCCGCCCGGCTCGACGGCTCCTCGTTGACCACACCCGACCACGCCGCGCTGGACGCGTGGCTGGCCGAAGACGCAGCGCATCGCACGCTGCTTTCGCGCTACTGCCAATTCTCCGCCGACCTGGAGCAGCAACTGCCGTTGCTGGTGACCGCTGGCGCCGTGGAACTGCCGTCGGCCTCCGTCGTCCGCCGCCGCGTGCGCTGGCTCCAGTGGGGCGCCGGCGCCGTCCTGGCCGCCGCCGCGGCTGTTGCCCTGATGCTGTGGCTGGCCCGCCCGCGGGTGCAGTCAGAAAACCTCGCGACCCCCATGGCCCTGCGCCAAGCGCTTACCCTCGCCGACGGCACGCGGGTCGAGCTCAATGCCCAAACCAGCCTCCAGATCCAAATCGACCGGAAGGAGCGGCGCGTGCGCCTCGCCTCCGGCGAAGCATTCTTTGCCGTGCACAAAGATGCCGCCCGGCCATTCATCGTGGAAACGCCCGCGGGTTCGGTGCGGGTGACCGGAACGCAGTTCAATGTCCGCGCTGAGACCTCGTCCGCGCTTGAAGTGACGGTGGTCGAAGGC
>JBGOXZ010000254.1:0-4648 GCA_041479395.1 Opitutaceae bacterium | reverse complement strand
GACTACTGCGGTCCCTTCAAGGCGCCGATCGCCACGAACGTGCCGGGAATCCGGATCTGCGAGCTGCTGCCACTGCTGGCGCGGCAAGCCGACAAGTATACGCTCATCCGCAGCATGACCCACGGCGTGAACGCCCATGAGACGGCGGCCTACATGGTCCAGACAGGACGCACGCCCGGCGGCCACGACGTCTTTCCGGGTGTCGGCGCCGTCGTCTCCCTGTTCAAGGGGTACGACGCGGGATATGGCGGACTCATCCCGCCCTACATCGTGCTGACCGAACTGCAGGGGCGGTTTGCGGAGGCCGGGTTTCTCGGCGCGCGCTACAAGCCCTTTGCCACGGGCGGCGATCCAGCGAGGACGCCGTTCGTCGTGGAGGGCGTGGTCGCGCAGGGGATCTCCGAGCAGCGGCAACGCAGCCGGCGCGACCTGCTCGGCAGGTTGAACACCCTGGCGCAGGCCATTCCGGGCAATGCCCAACTGGCGGAACTGGCGCAGTGCGAGGCGCAGGCCTATGACCTGATCCTGGGCGACGCCGGCAAGGTATTCGACCTCGCGCAGGAGAAGGAGGACCTGAAGGAACGGTATGGCCGCAACACCTTTGGCCAGTCCTGCCTGATGGCGCGGCGGCTGGTGGAGCGCGGCGTTCCGTTCGTGACCATCAATTACAAGGGCTGGGATACCCACAAACAGCACTTCCCGATCATGCGCCGCAAGCTGCCGGAGCTGGACAAGGGCCTTGCGACGCTGCTGCAGGATCTGGCCGGCCGCGGCCTGCTCGCCGACACGATCGTCTGGTGTTCCGGCGAATTTGGCCGGACGCCGCGGATCCAGTGGGAGCCGCCGTGGAACGGCGGGCGCGGCCACTACGGCAAGGTTTTTTCCGCCTTGGTGGCCGGCGGCGGATTCAAAGGCGGTTGCGTGCTCGGCGCGTCGGACGCCACCGGGGAAGAAGTCAAGGAGCGGCCTGTGTATCCCGGCGATCTCATCGGCAGCTTCTACGAACTGCTCGGCATTGACCACAACGCGAGGCTGCCGCATCCCGAGGGGCTGCCGGTGCGGGTGGCGCCCTCCGCCGAGGAGGGACTGAAGCTGGCCGGCCGGCTGGCGGAAATTACGTGAAGGTGGAGGGCCTATGAGATCGTTCATGCCGAGGATGCGATTGGCACGAGCCTGCGGCAGCGCTTCTGCGTGCCTGGTGTCGCTCGGACTGGTGGTCGCGCTGGCGCCGCCGGCGCGGTCGCAGCCTCTGGCGCTGCGACCCAACCCACGGATCGGATATGCCTACCCCGCCGGCGGCCAGCAGGGTACGACGTTCAAGGTGGCGATCGGAGGCCAGTTTCTCAATGGCGTCACCGAAGCCATCGTCTCCGGCCGCGGCGTGCAAACCAAGTTGGTCGGCTACGATCGTCCGTTGACGCCCAAGGAATCCAGCGAGCTGCGGGAAAAGGCACAGCAATTGATGGAGAAGCGAACGGCCGCCCGCGGCAGCGGCCCGAGCGGCTCAGCGGCATCCGCCAAAACGATCTGGACGCCCGAGGATCAGAAGATGCTGGCCGAACTTCGGGCGAAGCTCGCCAACCGGCTCAAACGGCAGGCCAATCCGGCGATCGCGGAAACGGTCACGCTCGAAATCGCGCTGGCCCCGGACGCGCCGCCCGGCGAGCGGGAGATTCGAATTAAGACGCCCACCGGACTTTCAAATCCGGTCGTGTTTTGCGTCGGCCAGTTGCCGGAGTTCTGCCAGCCGCCGGCGACGGCCGATCCAGCACCGCCCCCGGGTCGGACGGCGCAGCCGGGCGGCAACCGGCCCAAGCCCGAGATGCAAATCACCCTGCCCGCCACCGTGAACGGACAGATCCTGCCCGGCCAGGCAGACCGCTTCCGCTTTTCCGCCCGCAAGGGCCAGAAGCTCGTGTTCGCCGTCAGTGCGCGGGCCCTGATCCCGTACCTGGCGGATGCCGTGCCGGGTTGGTTTCAGGCCACGCTCACGCTCTACGACGCGAAAGGGAACGAACTGGCCTACGACGACGATTTCCGGTCCAACCCCGATCCGGTTCTGTTCTATGAGATCCCGGCCGACGGCGAGTACGCGTTCGAAATCAAGGACGCGATCTATCGCGGGCGGGAGGATTTCGTTTATCGCGTCGCGGTCGGGGAGCTGCCGTTCGTGACGGGCATCTTCCCACTGGGTGGCCCCGCCGGCCGGCGCAGCGCGATTGAGCTGGCAGGCTGGAATCTGCCGTCAAACCAGTTGACCGCGGATGCGAGCGACAGAAACCCGGGAACCCTCCTGCTGTCAGTGCGCCAGAACGGACTGCTCTCCAACGCGGTGCCGTTTGCCCTGGATGCGCTGCCGGAATGCCGGGAGACCGAGCCCAACGACCGACCGGACCACGCCCAACCGGTCACGCTCCCGGTCATCATCAACGGGCGCGTGGATCGGCCGGGCGACCGGGATGTGTTTCGCTTCGAGGGCCGGGCCGGCAACGAAATCGTGGGCGAGGTGTTCGCGCGCCGGTTGAACTCACCGCTGGACTCTGTGCTTACTTTGACCGACGCCGGCGGCCGCCAGCTGGCGTTCAACGACGATCACGAGGACAAGGGCAGCGGGTTGAATACGCACCATGCGGATTCCTATCTCCGCGCGACGCTGCCGGCCGACGGAACCTATTATCTTCATCTCGGTGATGCGCAGCATCAGGGCGGCGCCGAGTATGGCTACCGCCTGCGCCTTGAACCACCCCGGCCCGGGTTCGAGCTGCGCGTGGCGCCGTCGAGCGTCAATGTGCGCGGCGGCACGAGCGTCCCCGTCACGGTCTACGCCCTGCGGAAGGATGGATTCACCGGCGAGATCTGGCTCAATCTGCGCAATGCGCCGGATACGCTCGTACTGAGCGGCGCGCGAATTCCGGCCAACCAAGACAAGGTCCGGCTCACCCTCACTGCTGCGGCAACGACCGGCGATGCGGTTTATGACGTGGCGCTGGAAGGCCGCGCCAGGATCGAAGCGCAGCCGGTCAGGTGCACCGCCGTGCCGGCGGAAGACCTGATGCAGGCCTTCGCCTACCGGCATCTGGTCCCGTCGCAGGAATTCAAGGTCGCCGTGACCGGACGCGGACCTGCGCTGCGGATCCTCTCCAAGCTTCCCGTGGAGATCCCCGCAGGCGGCGAAGCCCGCGTGCGCGTGGCGGTGCCGGCCGCCCGATTCCTCGACAACATTCAGCTCGAATTGAGCGAACCGCCGGACGGCATTGCGATCAAGAATTCGTCGCCAGGCGGCGGCAACGCGGAGGTCGTTTTCCAGTGCGAAGCCGCCAAGGCCAAACCCGGCCTCCAAGGGAATCTCATTCTCATGGCTTACGGGGAGAGAGCCGGCGATTCCGCCAAAGGCAAAGGACAGCAAAAGCAGCGCGTGCCGTTGGGCGCATTCCCGGCGATTCCTTTCGAGGTCGTCGCGCCGTGAGTCGAACCGACTGGTGTCTGCCCGAGCCAACCCGACCGAACCAGATACCGGCTCGCCACCGAGGCCAGCGACGCCAAAGTGCTCGCCGTCATGAAAGCCATCCGCGTCCATGAGTTTGGTCAGCCCGAAGTGATGAAACTGGAGGATGTCCCCGATCCTCTGCCCGGTCCCGGCCAGGTCGTCGTGCGGGTGCACGCCGCCGGAGTGAATCCGGTGGAGACCTATATCCGCTCCGGCAGCTACGCGAACAAGCCCGCCCTGCCCTACACGCCCGGCGGCGACGCCGCCGGCGTGATCGCGGTAGTCGGGGAAAAGGTTACGCGTTTCAAATGTGGCAACCGGGTCTACGCGGCCGGCACGGTGAGCGGCGCGTACGCACAACTCGCCCTGTGCAGCGCCGACCAGGTCTATCCGCTGCCGGACAACGTTTCGTTCGCCCAAGGCGCCGGCCTCCACGTGCCGTACGCCACGGCCTATCGCGCGCTTTTCCAGCGGGCTCAGGCGCGCGCCGGACAGACGGTGCTGGTGCACGGGGCATCGGGCGGCGTAGGCATCGCCGCGGTGCAGTTCGCCGCGGCCGCGGGACTCACCGTTGTCGGCACTGGCGGCACCGAGCGCGGACGCCAGCTCGTCCGCGAGCAAGGCGCGGCGCACGTGTTCGACCACCGGGCACCCGATTACCTCGACCAGCTCATGACGCTGACGGACGGGCGCGGCGTGGACTTGATCCTTGAGATGCTGGCCAACGTGAATCTGGGCAGGGATCTGACCGTGCTGGCCAAGGGCGGATGCATCGTCGTCATCGGGAGCCGCGGCGAGGTGCAGATCAATCCGCGGCTGCTGATGCGGGCGGAAGGCTCCATCCTTGGGTTGATGGCGGGCACCCCTGAGCAGTACGCCCAAGCCCACGCCGCCATCGGCGCGGGGCTGCGGGCAGGCACGCTGCGGCCCATTGTCGGCGAGGAGCTGCCGCTCGCCCAGGCGCCGCGCGCGCACCACGAAATCATCGAATCTCCCGCCTACGGGAAGATTGTGCTGCTGCCGTAGGACACGGTGAGCCAGCTGCGTTACTCACCAGTTCGACGACATATCTGCCCGCCTCCGAAAACGAGCAAACTTCCTTCTAGGATCAACCACACTCCGCTCAGCCAAGCTTCGAGAACTGGCATTTCTGTCCGGTGT
>JBGOXZ010000253.1:0-4651 GCA_041479395.1 Opitutaceae bacterium | reverse complement strand
GGCACGCTGCGGCCCATTGTCGGCGAGGAGCTGCCGCTCGCCCAGGCGCCGCGCGCGCACCACGAAATCATGGAATCCACCGCCTACGGGAAGATTGTGTTGGTGCCATGACGGCGGATCTGACGATCCCCGGCGCTGCGCATTCGCCGGCCTCAATCGGGCCGGTTTCGTTCCGCGCAATGGCTGTCAGAAAGCGTTGCTTGACCTCGCGCAGCCTGCCCGCGCTCATTTCGCCCACCCACCCATGAATCTCCGCATCCTCCCCGCGTTCGTCTTTGTGTTGGCGTGCAGCGCACGGGCGCAAGGCGCGCCGGCGGTGTGGCGCCCGTTTTCCAGCGACAGCCCGTGGAACCAGCGGATCGCGGCGGATGCGGCGAGCGATCCCGCGTCGGCTGCGTTGATCGCCGACTTCGCCTCCCGCGGCCCGCTGCACATCAACATCATGGACTGGTCGATCCCGGTCTATTTTGTCGACGCGGAACACACCCCGCGGCAAGACGTCGCCGACTCCCGCCCCGGCATCTACGGCCAGGGGTTTGAGTTTCCCCGGCGTATTCCGATTCCGGACGGCGCGGCCCCGTCGCCCCCGGCCGAGGGGGACAATCATCTGTGCATCATCGATCGAGCGCAGCACCTGGAATGGGGCATGTGGTGGGCGCGGCAGGATGCGGCGGGAAGGTGGAGCACCGGACTGGGGGCAGTCACGGATCTCTCGGGAACCGGCGTGAGCGCCCCGTGGTTCGCCGTCAAGCGCGACCTGGATGCGCACCGCGCCCGGGCCAGCGGGTTTCCGCTCATCGCAGGGCTCATCCTCGTGGACGAAATCAAGGCGGGCCGGATCGATCATGCCCTGGTGTTCGCCTACGATCATTGTCGCACCGGGTTCTTCGTTCCTCCTGCCAGCACGGCGCAGGTCACGGTCCCCGGCACCCGGAACTCCTTCGGCATCCCCATGGGCGGACGCATTCAACTCGATCCGCGCTGGGACGTCGAGAACGCGGGGTTGTCGGCCAGCGGGAAAATCATCGCGCGCGCGCTCCAGAACTACGGCGCCTATTGCGGCGACTATGCCGACGGCAACGTCCTCTTTGCGGAGAACTCGCCGGACGCGCTGCGGGCGTGGGCGGGAGTGCTGCGATCCGAAGAACTGGAAGCCATCTTTACGCCCGCGATGATCCGGGAGCACTTTCAGGTGTTGGACATGGGCAACGTGTTGCCCGGACAGAATTGCGAGATACCTCCGCCGTACGTGACCAGCTTCCGATTCGTGGAGCCGGCCGCCTCCGCGAAGATCGATTACTTTACCCGGAAGATCAGCCTCGTCGTGCCAGCGGGAAGCGATCTGAAGCGCCTCGTTCCGCGTTTCACCGTTTTCAGACCGGAGACCCGCGTGCTGGTCGATGGCGCCGAGCAGACGAAGTGGCAGACGATCCAGGATTTCTCGTCGCCCGTCGTTTACCAGCTCGTTTCCCCCGAAGGGGCCGCGACTGCCTGGACCGTCGTGGTGACAAGCAGGGAATGACCGACCGTTCCGCGCGGCCCGGCATGTCTCCGTGCGCATCACGTGACCCCCGCGCCGGCCGGCGACGACATGCCCGGACCTGCGCCAGAAGGAGAATTCAGCCCATCGGGCCGAAGTGACGGCAGACCATGAGGTGCGCAGATCCGGAGCCGCCGGGTCCGCGACGGACGCAGGCTCAGTCCGCGCGTTTGGCCCACAATCGGAAACCAATTCTGCCGGCGAGCTGATCAAGAGTCCGGGGCGCGATCAGCAGCAGCCGGGCGTGTTCGAGCCGATACGCCGGCCTTTCGGCCAGAACCCGCAGCGTCGGATCCAGATGCACGCCCACGGCCACCTGTTTGAGAGGCAGGGGCGAATGCTGGAGCCGGGGATCGAGGCAGAACCAATTCTCGTGATAGCGATAGACCAGGATGCTGTGATCGATGACACCCACATCGGGCTCGCCGGCCTTTTGCCGGCGGTCGTAGGAAAACAGCACCAGCCCCGCTTCGTCGGGCGTTCCAGCGTTGATCAGCAATCTGGATATCTGCGCCAGACACGCGATCACGCAGCCGTTGGGCAGATCCGCCTGATTGGCCAGCGGCGTCTGGGTGCCGCGGTAGACCGAGATCGAAGAGAGGGACGGGTCCACCTGCCTGATCCAACCCGTCACCAGCGAGGAGGATGGCGGCCATTCCTCCGGCGCGAGGCCGCAGACCCGCGTGCCGAATCCGGAAGCATAGCTCCAAAACAGGCCCTCAAACCTGAAGAAAACGAAATACTCCTCCCGATCGGGAGCCCCGGCCATGCTGGCGGCGCCGCGCACCATCACGGTGTCGGCTATGTCGGCCAGCGCCTGTTGCGCCACCATGGCATCCTTATAGCCGGCGGCGGCATTCAGGCCGGTCAGGCAACTCGTGACCATCACCAGCACGGCCCGGCGGGCATTCATGGGGAACCGGCGCATTTTCGCCCGTTGGACGACACGGGATTCACATCAGGTCAGTAGCTTTTCAATCCCAACGCAGGATTCACTAAAACCGCGCGGCCGACAACCGGTTTCTCTCCCCGTCACCAGCGCTCGTGATGAACGTAACGGGAATCGAAGCGCGTGCGCGGCTCCTTGTGCTCGGCGGGATGCCCCAGGGCGACGGCGCTCATGGGAATAATCCCGGCGGGGATGCCCAGAAGAGCCCGCAGTGCGTTGATGCGCGCCTCCCGTGGATGCACGCCGAGCCAGCACGCTCCCAAACCCAGCAGGTGGGCGGAGATCAGCAGATTTTCGATGGCTGCCGAGCAGTCCTGCAGCAGGTAGCTGAGCTGGGCATCGTGCGCGGCTGAGAGGTCGCCGCACACCACAATCCCGGCGCCGGCTTCCGCCAGCATCCCGCCGTGCGGCAGCGCCCCGGCCATGCGCCGGAGCATCGTTCGGTCCTGCACGACGATGAACCGCCAGGGATCCTTCGCGGCCGCCGACGGCGCCGCCATCGCGGCGCACAGCAGATCGGTGATCACCTCGTTTGGAATCGGCGCGTTTATATAGGCGCGGATGCTGCGGCGCCCCCAGATGGCGGAAAGTTTATCATTGAGCTGCATGGCGGAACTATAGATAAGCCCGGCCCCTGAATCCAGTGTCCAATCATCCGATCACCTCCCTCTGCCCTGCTGGCCGGCCGCGCCGGAGCCGCCGGGCCGGCGGGCTCCGGCCCGGACCCGCCAGACAAACGCCATTTGCCTGACTCGTCTCACGCCCCGCTTTCCACTTTCCTCCATGAAAATCTGCCTGTTCGGCATCACCGGTATTTCGCTGGGTACACACAACGTGAAGGACGCGCGCCTCGACCAGACCCACCAGCTCGTGGAGGCGAAGAAAAAGACCTGCGCCCAAGTGGAGGTCGCCGGCGAGGAGGAGGCGGCAGTGGCCGACGCCATTGTCGTGTCGCCGTCCGGGCGCCTCGAGGTGATTCTGCGAGATCTGGAGTTCGTGGAGACGCGGCTCGAGCGCGACCCGCCGGAGCCGGAGAAGACCGTGCTCAACAAGATCAAGGCGGCCCTGGAGAAAGAACAGTTGATCGCTGCCGCCGGCCTGACGCCGGGCGAACTGCAGGCCGTGGCCACGCATGCGTTCCTCACCTCGAAGCCAGTCGTCGTCGCCGAAGCCTCCGAATTGGAGAAGTTCGACGAGTTCCTGGTCCGCGTGCTGAAGGAAAGCGGCTACCTCAGCTTTCTCACGGTGGGTGACCCGGAAAACCGCGCGTGGCTCATCAAGGCAGGAACGACCGCCCCGGAAGCCGCGGAGGTCATCCACACGGACATCCAGAAAGGGTTCATCCGCGCCGAAGTCATCAGCTTCGCGGATTTCATCGCGGCGGGCGGCGAGACGCAGGCCAAGCGCGCCAACAAGCTGCGCTTGGAGACCAAGCAGTACATCGTGCAGGACTACGATCTGTTGGACTTCCGATTCAACAAGTAGCCGGCTCAAAAAGATCGGCTCGCCGGGAGGCTCGCCCTCCAGAGGGATCAGCCCCGCTTCGGCAAAGAGGTGAGGTCAGGCGCCACCGCCCGCACGACGCTCGGGAAACAGCGTCAGCAGGCCCTCCGCGGTGGCGGGGCAGAGGCCGCGCTCGGTGATCAGGCCGGTGATCAAACGGGCCGGGGTGACGTCGAATCCGTAGTTGGCCGCGCGAGTGCGTTCCGGGCAAATCGATACCCGGCGCACGGTGCCCTCGGCATCCACGCCTTCGATGATGCGCACTTCGTCCTCCGCACGCGACTCGATCGGAATCTCGCGCACGCCGTCGTGCAGCGACCAGTCGATGCTGCTGGCCGGGAGAGCCACATAGAAAGGCACGCGGTTGTCGGCGGCCGCCAGCGCCTTCAGGTAGGTGCCGATCTTGTTGGCGGCGTCGCCGCGCCGCGTGACCCGGTCAGCGCCGACCAGGCAGAGATCCACCAGGCCGTGCTGCATGAGGTGTCCGCCGGCATTATCGGCCAGGAGGGTGTGCGGCACGCCGTGCATACCCAGCTCCCAGGCGGTCAGTCTGGCGCCCTGGTTGCGCGGCCGCGTTTCGTCCACCCAGACGTGCACCGCGAGACCGGCGTCGTGCGCCGCATAAACCGGGGCGGTGGCGGTGCCGTGATCGACGCAGG
>JBGOXZ010000252.1:0-4658 GCA_041479395.1 Opitutaceae bacterium | reverse complement strand
CTTTGTCACGTAATACGTGACAACGCCCGGGGCGACGGACCGCGCTGGTCTCAGGCTTGCTCCGCCACCGACCCGCAGAGCTTTGGCGCGCCGGCAGGGGAAGGAGTACCTCCACCGCATGGCGCCGATGCGAGGGGTTCGCGTTCCTGCCGCCGCCGTATTCTTCGTGGTTTCCTGGCTTCTGAATGCAATCAGAAGATCGCGGCGGCCCGTCACCGGAACAGCAGCACGGGGACCTTGCAGCGGCGGATCATGGCGGTCGTGGTGCTGCCGATGATGAGCTGCCGGATGCGGCTGTGCCCGTAGGCGCCCATGATGAGCAGATTGATCCCCCGCCCTTCCACGTAGGCGCCGATCTCGTTGTCCGGCGCGCCCACGAGCATCTGGGCCACCGGGGTGAAGCCCGCGGCGCGCAGCACGCCCTCGGCGGCCTGCAGCGTCTTGAGCGCGGCTTCCTCCTCGTGGCGCACCGCCACGGTCACCAGGTGCAGCTCGAGATCCTTGAAGGCGGACGACGTGGCGAGAAACTCCAGCGCCTTCTGGCAGCTTTTGCCGCCGTCATGCGAGAACAGGATCCGTTCCACCGGCTTGAAGGCGCGCGACGTGACGAGACAGGGTTTGTGGCTGGCGCGCACCACGCGCTCCATCGTCGAGCCGAGATGCTCGGTGGCGAAGTTCGCGTTTTCGCCGCGCTTGCCGAGCATGATGAGGTCGACCTGCGCCTCGAAGTCGTGGAACGTGTCGACGAGAAACCCGAGCTTGTGGGTGAAGGTCGCGACCACGGGCGGCGATTTCGCGGCCAGGTGTTTCCGCGCCTGCTCGAGAATCGCCTTGGCGCGCTCCTGTTCAAATTCCTGCAGCTTGCCGAGCACGGCCTGGTAGGGCTGCACGCCCAGGCTGCCGCTGAGGTCGGCGACCATCGGCACCTCGAACTGGCGCAGGTCGGAAACGTAGAGAACGTCGAGCGCGGCGCCGGTGCGATGGGCGATCCAGGCCGCGTAGTCATAGCAGACGAACGAGTAGGCCGAACCGTCGGTGCAGACGAGGATCTTGTTCATGGCAGCGTCCTCCGGAGGGGAAACCAGACTTGCGTGGGGGGTTGCGTTCGTGACCGTCCGCATGCTGGCACGCCGGCCGGCCGGCGTCAAATCGTCGTGCCGGCCGGAATCACCGCGCCCTTGGGGACCACGAGCACGCCGTCGCGGATCGTGACGTCATTCGGGTAATCGCCGTTCGGCTTGCCGTCGGGCGAGAGTACGCAGCCGTCGCCGACGCGGGCATTCTTGTCGAGGATGGCGCCGCGAATCTGGCAGCCGTGGCCCACGCCGATGTTGGGAACGCCGTGGGCGGCGTTTTGCCGGATCTCCTCCTCGCTCTCATAGAGGTCGGCGCCCATCATCACCACGTCCTCGAGATGCGAGCCTTCGCGGATCATGGACCGGATGCCGATGACGCAGTGTTTGAGCGTGGTGTCTGTGATGATCGAGCCGTCGCCGACGACGACGTGATCGATGATGCACTTGTTGATCTTGCTGGCGGGCAGAAAGCGGGGATGCGTATAGATCGGCGTGGTGTGCAGGTAGAAATTGAAGGGCGGCAGCGGCTGCGCCAGCGCGAGATTGGCCTCAAAGAACGAGCGCACGGTCCCGATGTCCTCCCAGTAGCCTTCGAAAACATAGGCGAAGAGCCGCTTCTTGCCGAGGAGACTGGGAATGACCTCCTTGCCGAAGTCGGTCATGGTGTTGTCGAGGGCGTCCTGCAGCACGTCGCGGCTGAACACATAGATGCCCATCGACGCGAGGCAGCGTTTCTCGGTGGAGGGTGTGGTCAGGCGCGCTTCCAGCCCGGAACTGAGGGCGAGGCTGCTGACGACCGCCGGATCCTTCGGCTTCTCCGCGAACTGCTTGATTTCAAGGTTGTCGTTCACCCGCATCACTCCGAGGAATTCCACCTTCGAGATCGGAACCGGGATGGCGGAGACGGTCACGTCGGCGCCGGTGGTGATGTGTTGCGCGATGATCTTGCGAAAATCCATCCGGTAGAGCTGGTCGCCCGAGAGGATGAGCAGGTAGTCGTGCGGGTGGGTGCGGAAGTGCACGAAGTTGCGGCGCACGGCATCGGCCGTGCCCTGGTACCAGTCGGCATTTTTCTCGGTCTGTTCCGCCGCCATGATGTCGACGAAGCCCTGGCCGAAGAAGTCGAAGTGATAGGTGCTCTGCACGTGGCGGTGCAGCGACGCGGTGTTGAACTGCGTGAGCAGGAAGATCCGGTTGATGCCCGAGTTGAGACAGTTGCTGATCGGGATGTCGACGATGCGGTACTTGCCTGCCAGCGGCACCGCCGGCTTGCAGCGTTCCTTGGTCAGCGGATAGAGGCGGGAGCCGCGGCCACCGCCCATGATCACCGCGAGTACGCTTGGGTTGATGTTCATGGGAATCAGGAGGTCATGAGCGCGGGGCAGCGCGTCGCATCCCTCCGGATCCGGCGCCGATCCGCCACCCCAGGCGAACGGCGGGATTGACGATTCAACGCGGGACTATTCTGACGTGGATCGGGAGGATGAATGCATTGTCCGGCACTCAATTGCCTTGCTCAATTTTCGCCAAACTCCCTAAAATCGCCAGTCTAAAGAAAGCAACCAAAGTTACTTATGTGTGGCATCGTCGGCTATGTCGGCAAGCAGAAGGCGTCCGCCATCCTGCTCGAAGGACTGAAACGCCTCGAATACCGCGGTTACGATTCCGCCGGCCTGGCGGTGGAGCACAACCGCGTCTTTGAGGTGGTCAAGAAGATCGGCCGGGTCGAGGGCCTGGCCCAACTGGCCGCGCAGCACCGCCTCAGCGGCACCACCGGCATCAGCCACACGCGCTGGGCCACCCACGGCGGGGTGACCGAGGCCAACGCCCATCCGCACGTGAGCAGCGACGGCAAGTTCGCCATCGTGCACAACGGCGTGATCGAGAACTACGCCAGCATGAAGAAGTTCCTCTCCGGCAAAGGTTTCACTTTTGCGTCCGAAACCGACACGGAGGCGCTCGTCAATCTCATCGCCTACCATTACCAGAAGGAGCCGGCCCGGCCGGACTCCAGCCGCTTTCTCGAAAGCGTGCGCAAGACCCTTTGCCACGTCGAGGGCACCTACGGCATCGCCGTCCTCTGCACCGAGCATCCCGGCGAGATCGTGGCCGCGCGCAAGGGCTCGCCGCTCATCCTCGGCGTCGGGGATGCCGAATTCATCCTGGCCAGCGACGTCTCCGCCCTCATCAGCCGCACGCAGAACGTCGTCTACCTCAAGGACGGCGAGATCGTCCACATCACGCCGAAGAACTTTTTGATCACCACGCTCGATCTGACCGACGTTTCACCGGTCATCGACCGCGTCACCTGGACCGTCGAGGACGCCGAACTCGGCCAGTTCTCGCACTTCATGGAGAAGGAAATCTTCGAGCAGCCGGCGGCGCTGGAGAACGCCATGCGCGGCCGCTTCTCGGAGGACCAGAGCACGGCCAACTTCGGCGGCCTCAACCTCACGCCCGCCGACTTCCGCCAGATCGACCGCTTCCAGTTCTGCGCGTGCGGCACCGCCTGGCACGCCTGCCTGGTGGCCGAGCATCTCATCGAGCGCTTCGCCCGCGTGCCGGTGGAGGTCGACTACGCGTCGGAGTTCCGCTACCGCAACGCTCCGCTCTACCGCAACACGCTCTTCTTCGTCATCAGCCAGTCGGGCGAAACCCTCGACACGCGCGAGGCCCTGCGCGAGGCCAAGCGCAAGGGTTACAAGGTCATGGCCATCTGCAACGTGGTGGGCTCCACGATTGCGCGTGAATCGGACGGCGGCATTTACCAGCACGCCGGGCCCGAGATCGGCGTGGCCTCGACCAAGGCCTTCACCTCGCAACTTCTCATTGCCGCCATGTTTGCGCTCTACGTGGGGCGCATGCGCGACATGAGCTTCAGCGGCGGCGTGCAGTACGTGCAGGCCCTCAAGCAGGCGCCGGACCTCGTGCGGAAGGCGCTCGAACAGGCGCCGCGCATCAAGGAGATCGCGAAGCGCTACGCGCGCCATCAGGACTTCCTTTTCCTCGGCCGCCTCTCGCTCTTCCCCATCGCGCTCGAGGGCGCGCTCAAGCTCAAGGAGATCTCCTACATCCACGCCGAGGGCTATCCCGCCGCCGAGATGAAGCACGGCCCGATCGCGCTCGTGAGTGAGCAGTGCCCGACGGTCTTTTTCGCGCCCAAAGGCGAGATCTTCCCCAAGGTCGTCTCCAGCATCCAGGAGATCAAGGCCCGCAAAGGGAAGACCATCGTGATTGCAACCGAGGGCTGCGAGTTTTCCCCGGGCCTCGCCGACGAGATCATCACCATCCCCGACTGTCACGAGGCCGTGCTGCCCATCGTCGCCGCGGTGCCGGTGCAGCTCCTGAGCTATTACATCGCCGCGGAACTCGGGCGCGACGTGGACAAACCGCGCAACCTGGCCAAGTCCGTCACCGTCGAGTGACCGGATGTTTTTGAGCTCGGATTTGTATCCGCACAATAAAGTTGGAAACCAGACAATAAAGTCGGCTACCGGACAATAAAGATGGAAACTGAAGGCCTTCCGGATCGGCCTGGGCGGATAATAAAGTTGGATCCTGACGAAAGCCATTCATCCCCAT
>JBGOXZ010000251.1:0-4691 GCA_041479395.1 Opitutaceae bacterium | reverse complement strand
TCCCCGATGCCGTCGCGCCATTCATAGCCGGACACGAAGTTGCCTCCCGGCCAGCGGTAGATCCCGGAGTGGAGCTCCTTGAGCAGCGGGACCATGTCGGCGCGAAAACCGTGGAGGTTGTCGGCCGGCATGAGCGACACGACGCCAATATGAAAGGACCCGCTGCCGGTTCCGGTGATCTCCAGGCGCCCGTCGTCGGTGTTCCCGCCGGCGGTGAAAGCCAGCGGGACTCGGACATAATCGGCGGACGGCGAGGGCAGCGTGATGGTCTGACGGTCTCCGCTCCCCGGGCCCCACACGAGGCTCACCCCGATCTTCGCCTGCGGATCGCCGGCGAGCGCGACGCGTCCGGTGTAGCGTCTGCCTTGGCGGAGGGTGAGTCCCGTCTGGACGATGCCGTGGGGCGTTGCGCCTTCGAGCTTAACCATCGGCGCCTGTTCGCCCACGAAAGCCTTGGCCCGGTCCATGACCACGAATTCGTCGGGGCCGACGGGTCGCCACCGGTTGAAATTCTGCTTTCGGTTGATGGGATTCAGCTCCTTGCTCGAATCCACCGGGTAAAAGAATTTCCGGTCGCTGAGCATCTCCGCCCAGAGACCCTTCTCGAACAGGTTGAAGAGCAGTTCGGTGAACTGACCATAGATGTAGGGATGTATGGACTCACCGGTCTTCGCCGCGTCGACCGTCATCGCCAGATCCTGCGCCCGAGCGCTGCAGACCGTGCCGACCAGGGCGAGAACCAAAACCATTCGCTTCATAGACATGGGACACCTCCAGTGATCAAGGATGGGAATGCGCTGTGCGCGCGGCGCCGGCCGGAGTCGGGATGCTGCGTGAATGGGCCGGCCAAATGCATCCGGACTTCAGGAGAGCGACGCGGTGCTCGCTGAAGTAACAACCTTGGCCGGACGGCGTCAATGCCCGCCGCGACGTCGGCCGACCGGAATGGATCGGATTCCAGGTCGTTCAGTTCCTTCCGTTGGAGAGGTCGAGGGGTCATGCTGTTCCGTTTACCTTTCGAGTAACGAGCGGGCTTTATGAAGCGCGGCGAGATCCACGGAGCAAAGGGTTCGTAACCCTTTTCTCCTGACATCCCGCTTTCCATCAGTAAGGCCGAGCGGAAGGGGTCGTGCTGTACCTTTGACCTTCTCTAATGGCGGTAGCGCCGCGACCGTGTCAGCAGGGGTCGTGCTGTACCATTTACCTTTCGGAGTAGGGGCGGGCTGCATGAAGTGGGGCGAGATCCACGAGGTAAAAGGTACAGCATGACCACTGCTGCTATGCTTTCCGCCTGGAGGTTTATCTGAACAGCGTGGCGAAGCGCGCCTAAGGATATGGCAGGGCTTGCTCTCCACCCAATCCTCTGACAATAGCGAGGCTCGGGGCTTACCCGGGCACCTGATCACCGGCACCAATGCCAACAAAGGGCCGCTGCAAAGCACGAGTCAAACTGTCAGATTTTTGGGCTGATTGACCCCAACGCGTAGGACGGGTAAGATTATTTCGCACAGATTTCCCGATCCTCGCTTAGCAGAGATAAGTGGAGATCAAACCGAGCTATCAAACCCGAACGAAAGCAGCATTTGTTTGGTTTCCCCCTGAGCTCAATCGCCGTCGTTTCCCTCGCTGGGGTATTCCTTACTCAATGCAGCGCTTCTTTTGGTACATGCCGCCCCAGCGTGCCTCCGCGCTCGCCGCCCTCTCCCTCAAGGCCTTTCCGCCCGAAACGGGCCGCCACCTCAATCCCCGAACCTGATCACAGCAAAGCCCCATGAAGCCGATCCTCGTTCCAATCCAAAACATCCGTCTCGCGGCCAGGGCCGCCTTAGTGCGCTCGTTGGCGTTCGTGTCATGCCTGCTCGTGCCCGCGTCTGCTTTCGGCGCCTTCGGTTATACCGACAACGGCACGGCCTATGTCGTCGATACCGGCGCCGGCTTGGTTTTCCAAGTCAGGAAAACCGACGGCACCATCCCATCGATCGTGTTCAACGGCACGGAATACAACGGCCCATCGGACAAGGGCTCGCACATCGCCTCCGGCCTCGGCAGCCCGACGACCGTAACGCCCGAGACGGACGGCGCGACCTACGTGAAAATCGCGCTTCAGACCGACCCGAGCAACGGTGTCGTGTCCAATCTCACTCACTATCTGATCGTGAGGAACGGCGAGAACACCATCTACATGGCGACCTATGCCACCGCGGAACCCGGCGTGGGTGAGCTGCGCTGGATCACGCGCCTCAATCCCGCTCTCATCCCCAACGGACCCACACCCTCCGACCTGAGGGGCAACACCGGCGCGATCGAGAGCTCCGATATATTCGGACTGGCCGACGGCACGACGCGTTCCAAATATTACGGCGACGATATCACCCACGGCAAGGACCGCGCGATGGATTTGACCTACTGTGGCGCGACGGGCCCGGGAATCGGCTGCTGGATGGTGTTTGGCAGCCGCGAGAGCAGCTCGGGCGGGCCGTTTTTCCGCGACATTGAGAACCAGCAGGGTGGCGATCAGGAGATCTACAACTACATGAACTCCGGCCACAATCAGACCGAAGCCAACCGGCTGAACGTGCTGCACGGACCGTACGCCCTCGTGTTCACGACCGGCGCTTCGCCGACCCTGCCGATGGATTTCTCCTGGATGGGCGGCCTCGGCCTCACCGGCTGGGTGCCGGCCTCGGGCCGGGGCGCCGTGAGCGGCACGGCGACCGGCATTCCCGCGGGCTTCCAGGGCGTGATGGGTTTCGCCAACAGCAGTGCGCAGTATTGGGCCACCGTCGCCGGTGACGGAACCTACACCTGTTCCGGCATGAAGCCCGGCACCTACACGGCAACGCTCTACAAGGGCGAGCTTCAAGTGGCGACCGGTCCGGTGACGGTCACGGCAGGCACGACCACGCCGCTCAACCTCGCCTCCGCCGAGCCGGCGCCCTCGGTGATCTTCCGCCTCGGCGGCTGGGACGGCACGCCGGCGGGGTTCTTGAACGGCGACAAGATCGTGCAGATGCATCCATCGGATGTACGCAACGCGAACTGGGGGCCTGTGACCTACACCGTCGGGGCGGACGATCCCAGCGCGTTTCCGGCGATCCAGTTTCGCGGCGCGAACAGCCCGTCGACGATCAAGTTCAATCTCGCCTCGAACCAGATCGTCGCGCTCACCCTGAGAATCGGCATCACCTGCGCCTACAACAGCGGGCGGCCGACGGTCGTCGTGAACGGCACCACCGCCGCGCCCGCCGCGCCCGCCGCGTCCACCCAGCCCAGTTCGCGCAGCTTCACGCTCGGCACCTACCGCGGCAACAACGCCCTCTTTACCTATACCATTCCTTCGAGCGCGCTCGTCATCGGCACGAACACGATGACCATCAATCCGATCAGCGGTTCGACCGACCTCAGTGCGTGGCTCAGCGCGGGCTGGGCCTACGATGCGGTCGAGCTCGACGGCCCGATCGCGGCGCCGGCCATCACCTTTGTCGGCGGAAGTCCGCTCGTCATCAGCGGCACCTCGGAACCGTTCCGGACCATTGCGCTCACGCTCGACGGCTCGTTCCCCGCTGGCAGCGCGGTCGCGTCGGCGGCCGGCGTGTGGTCAATCACCTTCGGCGGGTCGCTGACGCCGGGCCTGCACAATTTCACGGCGGTCGCGAGCGACGACAATGGGCACAGCGGTCCGGCCTCCGCGCCCTTTGTCATCGACACCAGTATCACCCTGCCGGCCATCACCGCCGCGGTGGGCGACTCCGGCACCTTCGCCAGCGGCGCCACGACGTCGGACCGGACGTTTTCCTTCACCGGCACGGCGGGCGCGGGCAACAGCGTGACCCTCACGCGCGTGGGCGCCGGCAATATCGGCACGGTGGTGGCGGACGGCGGTGGCAACTGGACTTTTGACTACACCGGCGTGGCCCTGCCGGCGGGCACGAACAGCTTCTACGCGACGGCCTCGAACGGCGGCGTCAACAGTCCTTCCTCGGCGCAATTTACGCTGAACATCGCGGGGCCGGCCCGCGTCACGATCGTGCGGCAGAGCCCGGCGATGGAGGTGATCCCCAACACCGTCGGCAGTGTCGTCTTCCGGGTAACCTTCAATGACACGGTCAGCGGTGTTACCACCGGCGCCTTTGCGCTCGCCACCACTGATACGGCGGCCGGCAGCATCGCCTCGGTCTCCGCGAGCAGCGGCTCGGTCTTCGATGTCACGGTGGGCAGTGTGGCCGGCGTGGGCACCCTGCGCCTCGACCTTATTCCCGGCAACGGCATCCTGGACAGCGGGAGCCAACCGGAGCCCGCCTATCACGCGGGTGAATCCTACACGCTGGTGGTCCCGACGCTGGGCAGCGGCGCCTGGATCCAGCCGGCCAGCGGCGGCCTGTGGAGCGAGCCGCTGAATTGGTTGAATGCCGTCATTGCCGACGGCGGCACGAACAGCGCTAATTTCAGCACGCTCGATCTCACGGCCGACAACACCGTGCACCTGGATACGGCGCGCACGATCAACAGCGTGAGCTTCGGGGACAAGGATCCGGCTACGCCGGCCAGTTGGATTCTCGACAACAACGGCGTCCCGGCCAACAGCCTGACCCTGGCGGGCACCGCGCCCACCATAACCGTTAACGCGCTGGGGACCGGCGCCGCCGCCACGATTGGCGCCGCCGT
The DNA here is from genome assembly GCA_041479395.1 of Opitutaceae bacterium. Taxonomy (GTDB): domain Bacteria; phylum Verrucomicrobiota; class Verrucomicrobiia; order Opitutales; family Opitutaceae; genus Fen-1467. The sequence goes on along the minus strand of JBGOXZ010000251.1, from coordinate 26 downwards.
GGCCGGCACCGGCGGCCTGACCAAGG
>JBGOXZ010000250.1:0-4712 GCA_041479395.1 Opitutaceae bacterium | reverse complement strand
AAGGCTGCCGCGCCGAAGCCGGACACGGTGAAGGCGGGCCGCCCGCATGGCTGCCTTCATTTCTCGGGCGTTTCGTCCGTGTAGTTGAATGAAGCGTAAATCACGCCGATGAGATTCTTCCGCGTCACGACGTCGTCGTCCACCCGGTCATTATTGAGTCCCTGCACCCGCCAGCCGTCCGCGAGCTTTTCCACCAGGCGGTGCACCACCCGCACGCCCCGGTGATTCACGTAAGCCACGGTCATGCCGGGGCGGAGCTGCTCATAGTCGATGGGGCTGATGACCAGCATCGTGTTATCGCCGTAGACCGGCTGCATCGACGAGCCCGCTCCCACCGCCGGCGTGCGCCCCGGTTCGCGTCCCGCCACCAGCTTGGCGTCGCGCCACGCGTCGTTGACGTTCACATCAGCGGACGGTGAGACCGCCGGCTCGGGCGATTTCGGTGGGGCGGAGGGCGGCGATGCGCAGCCGCCACACCAGCACAACGCAAGCAGCGCGGTTCCTGCCGCCCCGGCGCGGCCCGTCCGGGCGATGGCGCGGGCGGCGCTCCGCGCACGCCTCGGCTGGAAAAGCTTCGCTTGTAAAAGGCGGGTAAAGAGTGACAGGATCGCGCCCGGTGATTTACAGTCTTGCAGCATTGTGCAAATCAGCAGAAGTATTCTCGCTGATATCGGATTAGGCGCTCGCGCACAACATGAAACGACTTGTCATCATTGAGGACCAGACGGCGATCCGTGAGATGCTCGCGGAAATTCTCCGCATGGATCCTTCTTTCAAACTGGTGGGCGAGAGCGGGGACGGCCAGAGCGCCTACCAGCTGTGCGCGGAGGTGCGGCCCGACGTCATCGTTTTGGATGCGAAACTGCCCGGGCTCAACGGGGTGGATCTGCTGCGGCGCCTGACCAAGATCCTGACCAATCTGCGCGTGCTCGTGTTTTCCGGGCACGAGAATCCCGTCTTGGTGCGCGAAATGCTTGAAGCCGGCGCGCACGGCTTTGTCGAAAAGACGGCGGGCCTGTTCGAATTCAAGAAGGGTCTCGAGACCGTCGCGAATGGCGGCACTTATTTCGGACCGGCGGTTGCGGCGCTCCTGCGCAATGTCGTCGCCAATCCCAGCGCGAGTGCGAGCTCCGATTTTCTGACCGATCGCGAGCGTGAAATCCTGCAGCTGGTGGCGGAAAGCTACAGCACCAAGGAGATCGCGGCCAAGCTCGGCATCAGCGTGAAGACGGTGGACAACCATCGGACGAACCTGATGCGCAAGCTCAATCTGCACGATGTCGCGAGCCTCACGCGCTACGCGCTGGAGATCGGCCTCATCGAGCAGAAGCGCGGCCTCTGATCCCCGGCGCCGCCGCCCGCCTCAAACCGGCGCGGCCACCCGCGCCTCCTGATAGCGATCGGCCAGCACGTCGATCAACCGCGGATCATCGCCAATCGGATGTGTCAGGTGGATCTTCATGCCGGGCTGCGCCTGTTCGGCCGCCCGGCAGATATCGGCGATGTCGCCGCCGGGACCGGCGTGCCGGCCCGGCGAAATGAACTGGCGCGCGACCACCACGGTTTCCCCGCCAAACCCGGTGCGGCGCAGGAGCGTGGCCAGCAAGGGCTCGCAAAAATCATACTCCGGGCCGCTGCGGCGCTCCATCGAGGCCACGGCCAGGCGGCCGATGTTCCCCGTCAGCATCCGTCGGACCTGCCGGCCCAAGAGATCGCGCACCGCGATGACCTCCGGCTGGGGGCTGCCGTGATCGACCAGCACCACGGGAGGTCGGCGCAGGCGGCCATCGCGGATGACGGCGCGCACCCGGTCAGCCAGGATGGCGGCGATGCGCATGTCGTGGCGGTCCCTGGTATCGACCAGCCAGCGGCCCAATCTCACGCGCATGGCGGGGAAGGCGCGGCGCAGATGCTGGAGGCGCTGGGGCACGTACTCGGTCAATGCCGCGCTCGGCCCGAAGAACAGCGGCAGCAACACGATGTCATCGATGCCGGTTTTCAGCAGGAGCCCCAGGGCCGGCTCCAGGAGCTGCGCGGGCACCCCGCCGAGTTGCGACGGGGCGATGGCGCTGGAATGCAAAAGTGACACGGGATGCACGCCGGCGTTGATGGCGGCCTGCAGCCGGAGGGCGATCGTTCGCAGCTTCAGCGTCGCCTCGGGCCGCAACGAGCCGTTGTCGAAGAGCACACACAGCGGTGCAGGCGTGCGCACATCCATGGATCCGGGTCTGATTAAATCCTTGCGCAGGGCAAACCCTTTGGCCAATAACGTCAACTCACTCCTGTCTCGTGCCATCCATGAACTTTATCTCACGGAAACTGTGTCTTATCTTGCTGAGCGCCGCGGTGGTTGTCGCCGGGTGCACTCGGAAACCGCGTCCCACCCCGGCCGATACGACCATGACCGGCAGCGCCCTCACGCCGACCAGGGTCGGCACCTTTGACCAATCTGCCGGCACCCTGCAGCCGCGCGCCGACGGCGTCATCGAAGACGCGGATACGATCCGCAACCTGCTTCCCTCGGTGTACTTCGATTTCGACAAGTCGGCCATCAAGCACGAGGAGCGGAAGAAGATTTCCGATGCCGCCGATTATCTGAAGAAGAACCCGCAGTATCGCATGCTGCTCGAAGGCCATTGCGACTGGCGCGGCACGTCCGAATACAATCTTGGTCTCGGCGACCGCCGCGGGCAGGCGGTGAAGCAGTTCCTCCAGAACCTTGGCATCCAGATGGACAAGCTCCAGATTCTTTCCAAGGGCTCGCTGGCTGCGGCGGAGAAAGGCACCGAGGAGCAGATGACCAAGGATCGCCGCGTCGATTTCGTGATCCTCAAGAAATAGCCGGCACTCCCCCCAGTCTTTCCAAAGCCCCGGGACCACCCGGGGCTTTTTTTGCGGGGCGACCAGCGGCTCCGCCTATCGCGCGGCTGCCTCGTGGCGATGCGCCAGCGTCTTCAAGACCTCCCCGCACGCGACCCGCAACGCGCCGACGATTGGAGGGACGCGCTCCCGCGCGTCTTGGGGCGACCCGGAGGTCGGCCCTCCAAAATCCGCAGTTTGCGTCAGTGCCGCGTGTACCGCGCCGGCGACGAAGCGTCGATGTCAGCTGCCGGCGAGCGCGGCGAGCACCTTGGCGGACACGGCCATGCCTTTTTGCATGACCCGCAGATTGAAACTCTCGTTGGGAGCGTGGAGATTGTCCTCCGGCAGGAACAGGCCGAAGAGCACCGAGTCGAGCCCGAGCACGCGCTTGATGTCGGCGATGATCGGTATGCTGCCGCCCTCCCGCAGGTAGAGCGGTGCGTGCCCGAACACCTCGGTCACCGCCGTGTCGATCGTCCGAAAGGCCTTCGCCAGCAACGCCGGCTGGTCCGCCGGGGTGTTGGAGCGGTCCGGCGGCACGACGACGTAAGGCGTGCCCTCGTGCTGGTCGATGATGCGGTACGTCACATCCCGGGGCATGCGCGCGCGGATCGCCGCGTAAAGCAGGGGACGGATTTTCTCCGGCTTCTGGTTGGCCACCAGCCGGCAGCTGATCTTCACCATGGCCTTGCTGGGAATGACGGTCTTGCTCCCTTCGCCCTGATATCCGCCACCGATGCCGTTGAACTCCAGCGTGGGCAGGAAACGAACCGCCTCAAACGGCGTGTAGCCCGGCGGGACGTAAAACGCCGGAATGCCGAGAAACTCGCGATACTCCGCCTCCTTCGTCCCGAGCTTGCGCAACTCCTCCCGTTCCCACGGCTCGACCTCCAGCACGTCGTCGTAGAAGCCCGGGACGTTCACGCGCCCGTCCGGCGTGTGGAGCGACGCGCACAGCTCGGCGAGCGCCTGGATCGGGTTGCGCAGCACGCCGCCGTGCAATCCGGAATGCAGATCGGATTTGGCGCCGGTCACCTCAACGTCGCACAGCACCAGACCGCGCAGCCCGCAGGTGATCACGACCTGGTCTTCGCGCGGGATGCCCGTGTCGGAAAGAAAAACCAGGTCGGCCTTCAGGCGGTGGTGATATTTCTCCAGGAACGGCAGAAAGCTCGGGCTGCCGGTCTCCTCCTCGCCTTCGATGAGAAAGGTGATCCGCAGCGGCAGGCGCGGATTCTGCTCCAGCAACCGGCCGACCGCCGCGATGTGCGTCATGAGCGGCCCTTTGTTATCCGCGGTGCCCCGCCCCCACAGCCGGCCGTCGCGCTCCGCCGGCTCAAACGGCGGGGTTTTCCAGAGACCGAGCGGATCGGGCGGCTGCACGTCATAGTGTCCGTAGATGATCACATGCGGCCAGCCCGGGTCGCCGTCGCGCTGGGCCAGGATGATCGGATGCAGGTTGGTCTTCACGACCTCCACCGCGAAGCCGAGGGAACGCAGCAGATCGCTGACGAACTCCTGCGCGCCCCGCATGCCGTCCTTGTACTTCGGGTCCGTCGAGATGCTCGGGTGACGAACGAACTCTTTCAGTTTTTCGAGCGGATCAAACATGCCCTACGTTGAGCGAGGCGGCGGCCCGGGCAAAGTCTTTTTGCGCGAGGCCTTGGAGCACGCGGGGCGCCACGGGACGCTCCGCCCGGCGCGGACCGCGCGGATCGGTCACGCCGCGAACGACTTAAGGCGTATCTTCAAGCCCCATGAGTCACGCATAGGTCATGCTGAGCGCGGCGACCTGTCCTCCGAGCCTTGGCGAAGGCGCTCGCCCACCCGGCGCACCCAGGCATTGCCTT
>JBGOXZ010000249.1:0-4752 GCA_041479395.1 Opitutaceae bacterium | reverse complement strand
GGAAGCCCAACGTCTCGCCGGCCTCGACCGCGGGCCGCGTCAGGACGACGCGCTGCACCTGGTTCTTCAGGAGGGCGGAGATGGCGGCGGCCACGGCGAGGTACGTTTTGCCCGTTCCCGCGGGGCCGATGCCGAAGACAATGGGGTTCTTCTGGATCGACTGGAGATAGAGTTTCTGGCCGATGGTCTTCGGCACGACGCGCCTGCGGTTGGTGGTGATGACCAGCGGCTCGGAAAAGAGCGTGCGCATCTGCGCGCCGTCGCCCCGGGCGAAGCTGTCGAGCAACTGGGTGAAATCCGAATTGCGCAGGGTAAGGCCCTGCTGGCGCCCTTCCTCGAGAAAGGCGAAAAATCCCTCGACGCACGTGATGTCGGTGTCGGCGCCGTCGATTTTCAGCCAGTCTTCCCGGGTGGCGAGTTTCACGTTGAAGGTCTTTTCGACGGCCAGAAGGTTCTCCTCGCGGCCACAGTAGAGCTGATTCAGGTGGCGGGGGTTCTGGTAGTAGAGCGTTTTCGAGGGCACGGACGGGATGGTGGATGCCGGATCGCGGAGGCCGGAGGGAATTCGGCCACAATCAGCGGGATTTCCGGACAGGGCTCGTCACCGGCCGCTTTTTCATCCCGGCCAGCACACCGGGCAGGACCGCGCGGAGCCGGTCATAGGTGGATTCGATGGCCTGCGGCAGGAGGCGGGTTTGGCCGACCACGGGCATGAAGTTGTTGTCGCCCTTCCAGCGCGGCACGATGTGGGCGTGCAGGTGGGCGATGCTCCCCCCCGCGGCGGAGCCGAGATTGAAGCCGATGTTGAACCCGTCGGGCTTGACGGCGGCGCGCAGCACCTCCTTGCCGAGGGTGATGATCTCCATGAGGTCGGCGCGCCCGGCCGGCGTGAGTTCGGCGAGGTCGGCGACGGCCCGGAATGGGACGGCGAGCAGATGGCCGGGGTTGTAGGGAAACTTGTTGAGCACCAGATAGGACAGCCGGCTGCGATGCAGAATGAGGGCGGCCCGGTCGTCGCCGAGCGCCGGCAGCTCCGTGAACAGCCGCCCATCCGTGGGCGACTTCGGCGCCTCGATGTAACTCATCCGCCAATAGGCGTGAAGCTGGTGCATTGGTGGAACGCGACAGACTAGGGCGGGGGGCGGCGATGTCAAAACGCGATTGGACGGGGATATGCGGGGGTTTCCCGGGCGGCCTTCCCAATCTGCGCAAACCATCGCCGGGCCCGGGACTTGACATCGATTGCGTCCCCCAACACCCTTGACGCAATTCCAGTTCACTTTGTAAGAAGTGGGCCTTTGGCCCGCTTTTTTTTTCCATTAATCAATCCATATGAGCAGCGAAATCCTTTCCGTCCTCGAATACATGGAAAAGGAGAAGGGGATCGGTCGCGCCGACATGATCGCCGCGATCGTCAACGCCATCAAAGCCGCGGCCCAGAAGGGCGTGAACTCGGGCCAGGAATTGAAGATCGAGATCAATCCCAAGAACGGCCAGCTCCATGCCTGGACGGTGCTCCGGGTGGTCGATTCCATCAGCAATCCGCGGACCGAGATCCATGTCGAGAAGGCCCAGGTGCTGAAGCCGGGCGCGCAGCTCGGGGAGGTCATCGAAAAGGAGGTCGATCCCTCCTACCTCGGACGCATCGCCGCCCAGACCGCCCGGCAGGCGATCATGCAGAAGCTCCGCCAGTTCGAGAAGGAGCGCATCTACGACGACTTCAAGGACCGCGTCGGCGACATCGTCACCGGCGTCGTGCGGCGCCGCGAGCGCAGCGACCTCTTTATCGACTTGGGCAAGGCCGAGGCCATGATGCCGGGCAAGGAACAGGTGCCCGGCGAGGACTACGCGCCCGGCGAGCGCATCCGCTGCGTGCTGCTGGAAATTGAGAACACGAGCCGCGGCCCTGAGCTCATTCTGAGCCGCGCCAGCCCGAAGTTTGTCCGCCGGCTGTTTGAGCTCGAAGTCACCGAAATCGCCGACGGCACGGTCAAGATCGAGGCGTTTGCCCGCGAGCCCGGCTACCGGACGAAGATCGCCGTCTCCACTTCCGATCCGAAGGTCGACCCGGTCGGCGCGTGCGTCGGCGCCCGGGGCGCCCGGGTGAAATCGATCGTGCGCGAGCTGGGCGGCGAAAAGATCGACATCATCCGCCACTATGCCAATCCGCGCGAGATGGTCGCCGAGGCGCTCAAACCCGCCATCTTGCGTGACATCATCATCGATGAGAAGAACCGCCGCGTCGGCATCGTGGTGTCCGAGGAGGACCTGGCCGTGGCCATTGGCAAGAAGGGCCAGAATGCCCGGCTCACCTCGCGCCTCATCGGCTGGAAGCTCGACATCATGAAGATGCAGGCGGTCGCGACCACGCTGGAGGAGAAGAAAGGGCTGGCGGCCTCCGGTCTGGCGAAGATTCCCGGCATTGACGATGCCACGGCCCAGCGCCTGGTTGCGGCCGGTTTCGCCTCGGTCGAGCTGTTCGCGGGCGTCGAGCGCAACGATCTCGTGGGCGCCGGCTTCACCCCCGAGGAGGCCGACGACATTCTCCAGAAAGTCGCCGCCTTCCTCGGCAAGCAGCAATAACCCGGCCGTTTCCACCCCTCTATCTTCATCGACCGTCGCACCCGCCACCGCACCTGATGAGTATCCGCCTTCACGAGCTCGCCAAGAGAATCGGCATGGACAACAAGCAGCTGCTGGCCTTGTTGAAGGAGCGAAACTACCCCGTCAAAACGGTCTCGAGCACGATCGACAAGATCACCGCGGCTGCATTGGAGCAGGAGTTCGTGCGCCAGCTGGCGGCGGGGACCGAGGCACCCGGCGCCGCTCCGGCGCCCTCCGCCCCCGAAGGGGCGGCGGGAGGCCAGGGCGAGAAAGCCGCCGCCGCGGCGGCGGCCGTTGAACCGGCGGAAAAACCGCAAAGTTTCACCACCCGGGTGCCGGCGGGTGTTTTTGTCAAATCCGCGCAGGATATTGCCCGTGCGAAGGAGGAGCAAGCCAGGGCCAGCCGTCCGCAGGTCGTGTTTCCGGCTCCGCGTCCGGCGTCGCCGGTCATGCGCGTTGCCCCGCCGGTACCGAGTCGTGCTCCCTTCGCGGCCCCGCCCGTGGTGCGGCCGGCCCCGGTGACTCCGCCGACGCCGGTCCGGGTGGCGGCACCGATGGCGGCACCGGCACCGCGTCCGGCGCCCGTTACCGTCCCTTCGGCTGCCCCGATGCCTGCGGCGTCCGCACCGCCGTTGCTGCCTCCCGCCCCCCTGCGTTCTGCTCCGCCCCCGGTTTCCCGGCCGTTGGCAGCTCCGCCGGTGCCCGTCCCCGCCTCGACGCCATCCGTCACGGTGACCGCGTCGGGCGACATCAAAATCATTCATTTCAAGCCGCCGGTCATTGTGCGCGACTTCGCGACGGCGTTGGGCCTGAAACCGTTCAAACTCACCGGCGAATTGATGGAGATGGGCATCTTCGCCGGGATGAACCAGAGCATCGAGGAGACGGTGGCGATGAAGATCGCCGAGCGGCACGGCTGCCTGCTCGAGATCAAGCATCGCGGCGAGGCGGTGGCGCCGGTTGCCCCCAAGGAAAAGGTAGAGAAGCCCGTGGAGGACGAGTCCAAGTTCCTCCAGCCGCGTCCGCCGGTGGTGTGCATTCTCGGCCACGTCGACCACGGCAAGACCACGCTGCTCGATGCCATCCGCAAGGCGCATGTCGCGGCCGGCGAGGCGGGCGGCATCACCCAGCACATCGGCGCCTACCAGGTGGAGTTCAAGAACCGCCAGATCACCTTCCTCGACACGCCCGGCCACGCCGCCTTCAACAAGATGCGCGCGCGCGGCGCCAGCGTCACCGACATTGCCGTGCTTGTGGTGGCCGCCGACGACGGTTTCATGCCGCAAACCGACGAGGCGCTGAAGCACGTGCAGAACGCCAAGGTCGCCCTCATCGTCGTGGTCAACAAGATGGACGTGAAGGGCGCCAACCTCGACCGCGTGAAGGCCCAGATGCAGGAGCGCGACATCCCGCCCGAGGACTGGGGCGGCGAGACGATCACCGTGCCCGTGGCCGCCGTCAAGGAGCAGGGCATCACCGACTTGCTGGACTACATCCTGCTGCAGGCCGATGTGCTCGAGTTGAAGGCCAATCCGAAGGCCGAGGCCACCGGCGTCATCATCGAATCACAGATCGACGTGGGCCGCGGTCCGTCCGCGACCGTCATCGTCCAGCGCGGCACGCTGCGCACCGGCGCCGCCATCGTCTGCGGTTCGCATTTTGCCCGGGTGCGCGCCATGTTCAACGACGGGGGTGAGGCCGTGAAGGAGGCGCCGCCCTCCATGCCGGTAAAGATCATCGGCTGGTCCAGCGCCCCCGACAGCGGCGTGATCTTTCGGGCCGTGAAGAACGCCCGCGAGGCCGAGCGGCTGGCCGAGCAGGAGCAGGATCGCCTCAAGAAGGAAATCACCACGCTGGATTCGAAACCGCGGGAGGTTTCGGTGGAGAAGCTGTTCGCCGAGATCGCCGCGTCCCAGGAGAAGGTGCTGCGCATCGTCCTGAAGTGCGACGTGTTCGGCTCCATCGAGGCCGTGCACAACATCCTCGACGGCATCAAGAGCGAGAAGGTTTCCCTGGAGATCGTGTCCGCCGAGGTCGGCATGGTCGGCAAGAACGACGTCCTGATGGCGGGTGCCGCGGGCGCGGTCATCGTCGGTTTCAACACCAAGCTCGAAAACGGCGTCACTCCGCTCGCCAAGCACCATGGGG
>JBGOXZ010000248.1:0-4758 GCA_041479395.1 Opitutaceae bacterium | reverse complement strand
ATTCCTCGGCTCGCCCGTGCCCACCGTCGTGTACGTCGCGCCGGCGGGCGCGACCGCGACCAGCGCGGGCTGCTTCATCACCCTGGCGGCCGACCTCGCAGCCATGGCGCCCGCCACCAGCATCGGTGCCGCGCACCCGGTGGCGATCGGCGGCAACCCCGTCGGCGGCGAGGAAAAACTCGATGACACAATGAAGCAGAAGCTGGAAAACTACGCCGTCAGCTACATCGAGATCATTGCCGCCCGACGCAACCGCAACGTCGAATGGGCCAAGTCCTCCGTCAAGGACAGCGCCTCGATCTCCGCCGAGACCGCTCTCCAGTTGAAGGTCATCGATCTCATTGCCAAGGACGTGCCCGACCTGCTCGCCCAGATCGACGGCCGCGAGGTCGGCGGTCACAAACTGCAGACCAAGGGCGCGGAGGTCATCGAGATCGGCATGTCCGCACGCGAAAGGGTCTTTCAGCTCCTCTGGCGGCCCGAGATCATGTTCATCCTGATGCTCATCGCCATCTATGGCATCATCGGCGAGCTGAGCAACCCCGGCGCCATCCTGCCCGGCGTGGTGGGCGCCATCGCGCTGATCCTGGCGCTCTACATGGCCGCCATCCTGCCCGTCAGCCTCGCCGGCGTGACGCTCATCGTGCTGGCCATCGGGCTGTTCATCGCGGACATCTACGCGCCCACCCACGGGGTGTTGACGGTGGGCGGCATCGTGTCGTTTTTCCTCGGCGGGTTGATGCTTTTCGACCGCGCCGATCCAGCGTTCCGCCTGTCGCTCTCGATCATCATCTCCGCCACGGTGGTGACGGCGCTGTTTTTCCTCGCGATCGTGGGCGCGGGCCTGCGGGCGCAGTTCCTGCCGGTGCGCGCGGGCCGCGAGACCATGGTGGGCAAAGTGACGCCCGCCCTGGCGCGCATTGACACGAGCGGCGGCAAGGTGTTCATCGAGGGTGAATACTGGAACGCCGTGAGTGAGACCGTCGTGGAAAAGGGCCAGCCAGTCGAAGTCATCGGGTTCGACGGGCTGACATTGAAGGTAAAACCAAAAACCCCATGAGGGGAGAGAATCATGCAAGAACCCATCGTAAGAGTCTTCAATCTCACAACGTGGCTGGTGCCGTTGATCATCCTGGGCGCCATTCTGCTGCCGCAGGCCATCCGCATCCTCCGCGAATACGAGCGGGGCGTCATCTTCCGCCTCGGCAAACTGCACAAGCGGGGCGCCAAGGGGCCCGGCCTCATCTTTCTGATCCCCCTCGTGGACCGCATGGTGAGAATGGACCTCCGCGTGGTGACGATCGACGTCGCCAAGCAGGAAGTCATGACACGCGACAACGTGCCGGCGACCGTCGACGCGGTGTTGTATTTCCGCGTCATCGACCCGGTGGCGGCGGTGGTGAAGGTGGAGAATTTCCTGATGGCCACCTCGCTCATCGCGCAGACCACGCTCCGCAGCGTGCTCGGCCAGGCCCCACTGGACGACCTGCTCTCGCAGCGCGAGTCGATCAACCAGAAGTTGCAGGAAATCATCGACCGGCAGACCGAACCGTGGGGTATCAAGGTCACCGCGGTTGAGGTGAAGGACGTGGCGCTGCCCGACACCATGAAGCGCGCGATGGCCAAGCAGGCCGAGGCCGAACGCGAGCGCCGGGCGAAGATCGTCAATGCCGAGGGCGAATATCAGGCCGCCGAGAAAATGGTCCAGGCCGCCGCGATGATCAGCCAGGAGCCCATCGCGCTGCAACTGCGCTACCTGCAGACCATGCGTGAGATCGCCAGCGAGCACAACACGACGACGTTCCTGCCGGTGCCGATCGACCTGTTAACGCCCTTCATGAAGAAGGACGGCGGCGAGAAGAAATGACGCGGCTCCGTCGCGCTCGTGCGCGAAAACTGCGGCGCAGTTCTTTTCGCGTCTGTCACGTGACGCGTGACATGGTCCATCGCCTCGCCCCCGCATTTTGGCAGCGTCTTGCATGACCAGTCGCCCCGCGCCGTCAGCGTCTTGGGATCAGACTGCTCCACCACGAAGCTGTTTTGTCACGTAATACGTGACAAATGCGACGGCGACTAGAGGGTGGGAGAAAATGTTTGTCACGTATTACGTGACAAACGCCCGACAGTCCCGGCCAGTTTGGCCCATGCGGATACCCCTCAGCCGGCCAGCTCCGCCGCCATGTCCCTGGCGAAGTAGGTCAGAATCATGTCGGCGCCGGCGCGCTTGATCGCCAGCAGCGACTCGCGGCGGCAGCGTTCCAGTTCCAGCCAGCCCTTCTGCGCGGCGGCGTGGATCTGCGCATACTCGCCGGAAACCTGGTAGGCCGCCACCGGCTTGTGGGTGGCGTTGCGCACCTCGCGGATGATGTCGAGGTACGGCCCGGCCGGCTTCACCATGAGGATGTCCGCGCCTTCCTGCTCATCGAGGGCGATCTCGAGGAGCGCCTCGCGGCGGTTGGCGGGATTGAGCTGGTAGGTCGCCTTGCTGAGCGCGTGCGTGCCGGCCGCCTTGGCGCTGCCGACGGCGTCGCGGAACGGCCCGTAGTAGGCCGAGGCGAATTTGGCCGAATAGGCCATGATGCCGGTGTGGGTGAGGCCCGCGGCGTCGAGCGCGCGGCGGATGGCGCCGATCCGGCCGTCCATCATGTCCGACGGCGCCACCAGGTCGACGCCGACGCGCGCATGCAGCACCGCCATCTGGCAGAGGATGCCGACCGTGCGGTCGTTGTCGACGTCGCGGCCATCGGACGTGAGCACGCCGTCATGGCCATGCGTCGTGTAGGGATCGAGGGCGATGTCGGTCATCACCGTCAGCTCCGGCACCGCTTTCTTCACGGCACGCACGGCGCGGAGCACGAGCGCGTCCGCGCGCAGCGCGGCGGAGCCCTCGGGATCCTTGAGTTTCGGGTTGATCGAGGGAAACAGCGCCACGGCCGGGATGCCGAGCTTGTGCAGCGCGCGGCATTCCTTCGCGAGGTCGGCAAGATTGAGGCGGAACACGCCCGGCATCGACGCCACGGCCTCGGGGCGGCCCGACCCGTCGATCACGAACAGCGGTGCGATGAAATCCTGCGGGCGCAGCACCGTCTCCTCGACCAGCGCGCGCAGGCTGGCCGTGCGGCGCAGGCGCCGTGGACGGTGAGTCAGATCCAACTTGAAGTGGTCCGGCATATGGGTGTAACTCGTCTGACTTCTGCCATGTTGTTGGTCGCTTCCAGGTTTTGCAATGCTGTCGAGTGTCGGGGTTCCGCCCGAACTACGAGCTTTTGTTCCTGGTAATCGGCGCGCCTGGCGCCCCGACGCTGTGTAGCGCCCGTCCTCCGTAGCGCCTTGGCGAAGGAGGACGTTTGCCAAACCGTTCTTTCCGCACCAACCTCCAATTCCCCTTTAGACATGGCTATCCGACTTTTCGACTCCCTCTCACGGGAGGTCCGCGAACTAAAACGACCCGACGGTTATCCGCCGATCTCGAAGGAACATCCATTCGGCATGTACTGCTGCGGTCCGACCGTCTACGGGCCGGCACACATCGGCAACTTCCGCACGTTCATCGTCCAGGATGTCCTGCGCCGCTTGCTGGAGCTCGAATTCGGCTCCGACAAGGTGAAACACGTCCGCAACATCACCGACGTCGACGACCGCACCATCGAACAAGCCCGGAGAGAGAAACGCCCGCTCACGGAGATCACGAAGAAGTGGACCGACAAGTTCCATGCGGACTCCCGGGCTTTGAACCTGTTGCCGATGGATCCCCCCCACGTGGAACCCAAGGCAACGGATCATATCGCGGAGCAGGTTGAGATGATCAACGAGCTGCTCGCGAAGGGCTTGGCCTATGTTGCCCCTGACGGTTCGGTGTACTTCAAGATCGCCGCGTTTCCGACTTACGGCGCGCTGTCGCGGATCAGGGAGCGCGAGCTCAAGGCCACCATCACGGCGGCCGCTGACGATCACAAGGACGACGCCGGCGATTTCGCGCTCTGGAAGGCCTACAAGCCCGACGAAGACGGCGACGTGAAATGGCCTGGTCCGCGTGGCGCAGCCGCGGGCCGACCTGGCTGGCACATCGAGTGCAGCGCGATGAGCCGCAGGCACCTCGGCGACACCATCGACTTGCACGCCGGCGGCGTCGACCTGCTCTTCCCGCATCACGAGAACGAAATCGCCCAGAGCGAAAGCTGCAACGGCCACCTTTTCTCGCACCACTGGTACCACACAGAATTCCTGCTCGTCGACGGCAAGAAGATGAGCAAGAGCCTCGGCAATCTCTACACGCTCGACGATCTCACTGCCATGCGCTTCTCACCCATGGCTGTGCGCTACGCCCTGCTCTCTGGCCACCCGCGCAAACAGCTCAACTTCACCCTCGATTCGCTGCACGCGGCGGAGAGTGCATTGGAGAAGCTTCAGAGGGCAATTCAGCCATTACTTTCCGTTGGAGCGACATCTCAAGCGGGTTTTCCAATCTATTGGCGTCAATACCGCGACTCCCATCCGGCTATCGCAGGCCAATGGGCAGTTGCTGGTGAGGCTTGGGATTCGCTTACGCGCGACGACCTGAACATCCCTCTGGCGCTTGGGTTACTGTTCAAGGCTCTCGATCGCTACAATCCAGCCAGTGCTGGAAACTACAAGTTTGAAGCCGAACTTGCCAACCTAAGCCAACTGATGTTTGTGCTCGGTCTGGAGCTACCGAAAACCAAGGTATATACGATCATCGGTTCTGCTTCTGGTGGTGCCTCTTTCGATGGCAGGGCT
>JBGOXZ010000247.1:0-4770 GCA_041479395.1 Opitutaceae bacterium | reverse complement strand
CGCGCACTGTAAAGTTTCTCCCACCATCGTCGGAAGGCCCATGGTCACCCCGACGCAGTCCGACCATCCGCACCACGCCGCCCGCTGCCGATCGCGTCGCCATGGTGAAAGACGTGCGCGAGGCGGGCCGACTGTCGATAGGGGCGCATCGGCCCGGACAGGTTCGCCAGCCTGCCTCGGCCGGCCGCGCCGTTGGCGTGAACCGGCTCACGAATGCCCCGGGTTGTCGTTCTCGGTGATCAACACACCCGCTATCGCCGCATTCATCTCCTGCGCGGAAAACGGCTTGGCGAGCAGGCGATCCGCCCCGAGACGTTGCGCCGTCGCCACCGGATTGGTCCCGGAAATACGCCCGCCGCCGTAGGTGGCGATCACCTTCAACCCCGGCCGAAGGCGGCGCAGGGCCGCAATCGTTTCGGCGCCATCCATTCTCGGCATGAGCACATCCGTGATGACCAGATCGAAAGGCTGCCGCCGGAACAGTTCCAGACCCTCCTGGCCGTCGACTGCCGCAACTACGTCATAGCCGGCAATCCTCAACAGTGCGCCTATCGTGAGGCGGATTTGTTCTTCATCGTCGATAAGCAGGATCCGTGTCATGCTGAGTTTTGCCTGCATTCTGCATCGTGCCGGCCCGTCGCCAACCAAAAACCGCCCGCAGTCTCCCGAGCTCGGCAGCAATCACGCCGGTGATTTCGCCTTCCCATCTCCGCCAGCCCCCCCCTTCGCCACCCGTTCAGAAATGGGCGCCTCCGCGATCGCCAAGCGGCAGATGACACTCCGAAAGGCGACTTCGAGCGGTAGCCCCGCGAGCTAGCGAGAGCGGATTTGAAGGACTGACGATACGTGCGGTTGACATCTGAAACCACGCTCTGGAGCGGTTCTTGGCCCCACCGAATAGTTGCCCCTTTTTCACTGCAACGCTCTGCTGTGTTGCGTCATCGAGCGCGAAGCCGAGCAACAAACAGGCTAAAACCCGGTGAAATAGGCGATGGGACGCTCCGGTATCGCACCGAACAGATTCTTGAGACCTACTGTGCCTTGCAGGCCGTGAAATGGCTGCAGCTGAGTCTTGATTGCCAGTGCATCAGGAACCCGGCGAACAATGCCGACCGCGGCCCCGTCATGGTTTTCGCGGTGCAAGCGCACGCGGAATTCTAGGCACAGGCACAACCGCCTAGATTTCTACACCAGGCTCATCGCGTCGACGTCGAGCGTCTGCGTCACGCCCTCCGGCCAGATGAAGCTGGCGCGCAGCTGCGCGAGCACCGGCACGACCTGCGTCACGTTCGTGGTGAAATACCACAGCTGGTAGCGGTATTCGTCCTTGATCTTCTCGATGGGTGACGGCGTCGGGCCGCGGACCTCGACCGCGTTGCCCAGCCGCTTCTCCACCTGGCGCGCCCAGTGTTCCGCGACAAACCGCAGTTTTTCGGGATTTGGGCCGCGGAAGAGGTGGTGAATCAGATGGCGGCAGGGCGGATACTGGTAGCGCGCACGCATTTTCAGCTCGGCGTCGGCGAAGCCATTGAAATCCGCCCGCCGCGCGAACTGGATCGTGTCGGCCTGCGGCGTGAAGGTCTGCACGACCACCTCGCCCGCGCGCTCGCCGCGACCCGACCGTCCGGCCACCTGGAGCAGGAGTTGGAAGGTCCGCTCGTTGGCGCGGAAGTCGGGCACGTGCATCGACAGGTCGGCATCCACCAGGCCCACGAGGGTCACGTTGGGAAAATCGAGCCCCTTGCCGATCATCTGCGTGCCCACCAGCACGTCGATGCGCCCCAGGCGGAAATCGGTGAGCACCTGGCGGAAGCGGTTCTTCTTCGTCATCGTGTCGCTGTCCATGCGCTCCACCCGGGCGCGCGGCAGCACGCGGCGCACGGCCTCCTCAACCTTCTGGGTGCCGAGGCCCCGCCAGCGGATCTTGGGCGAGCGGCACTGCGGGCACGCAGAGGGGGCGGGCCGCTGCTCGCCGCAGAGGTGGCAGCGCAGCGTCTCGTCGGTCCGGTGGTAGGTCATGGCGATGCTGCAATGGGGGCACGTCTCCACGTGCCCGCATTCGGTGCACAGCATGCTCGACGAGTAGCCGCGGCGGTTGATGAACAGGATCACCTGCTCCCGCCGCTCCAAACGGTCGTGCATCTTGTCGACGAGCTGTCGCGACAGGGCGGTGGCACCGCGCGCACGCAGCGCCTCCACCCGCATGTCGACGATGTCAATGGCCGGCATCTGCCGGTTGTCCACGCGCCGCGTGAGCGTCTCCAGGCGGTATTTGCCGGCGCGGGCGTTGGCGACCGATTCCAAGGACGGCGTGGCCGAGCCGAGCAGGCAGACAGCGCGGTTGAGCTTGGCCCGGTACACCGCGACGTCGCGCCCATGGTAGCGGGGCGTCTCGTCCTGCTTGTAGGCCGGCTCGTGCTCCTCGTCGACCACGATGAGGCGCAGGTTCTGCACCGGCGCGAAGACGGCCGAGCGCGCGCCGACAACGACGCACGCCTCGCCCGTGGCCAGCGCGAGCCAGCCGTCGAATCGCTCGCCCTCGCTCAGGTGGCTGTGCCAGACGACGACCTTGTGGTTGGGTGCGATGGCCTGCAGCCGGCCGTGCAGGCGGGCCACGGTCTGCGGCGTCAGCGCCACCTCAGGCACGAGGTAGATCACGCCGCCCCCCGCCGCGAGCACCGTGGCCACGGCATGCAGATAGACCTCGGTCTTGCCGGAACCCGTGACACCGTGGAGCAAGTGCGCGGTGAACGCGCCGCGCTCAAGGCTCGCCCGCACCGCGGCAACGACGGCGGCCTGTTCCTCGTTGAGCGTCGGCGGGATTGCCGCCACCACCTCGCCGTGGGCCCAGTCGTCGGCATAGCCCTCGCGCGCGAGGCGGCGCGTCTCCTCCCGGGCCAAGCCGCGTTTCACGAGCGCCGCGGCGACCGCCGCGGTCAGGTCGAGGCGCGCGAGCACCACCGATTTTTCCTGCGGTTTGAACTGCGATTTGAGAAAGGCATAGAGGCGCGCCTGCCGGGGCGCCCGCCGCGCGAGCGCCGCCTCCTCGTCGGCGGAGAGCGCGCGCGCCATCGCCAGCAGTTTCTGCTGCCGGGGCGCCGCGCCGCCGCGCACCGCCGCGGGCAGCATCGCCTCGATCACCGTGTCGAGCCCGGCCGCGTAGTAGGCGCTCATCCACCGCGCCAGCTGCAGCAGATCCGGGGGCAAGGCCGGAAACGGATGCACCACCTGCGCAATGGCCTTGAGTTTTTCCACCGGAAACCCGCGGGGCGCCCCGATCTCGCCGACGATGCCCAGCCGGTGGCGGTGGAGGATCGGGACGCGCACCAGCGAGCCGACCGCCACCGTGGCGCGCAGCGGTTCCGGCACGCGGTAATGCAGCAGCTTGTCAAATCCGGCGAGCGGATGCACCCCGACGATCATGGCTTGTTGTGGCGGAGCGACGGCGCAGCTGGCAATGCGGGATTTGCCCAGCGCGCGCCGGCCGACCGATCCGGCTCACCTTTAAGTTGACAGTCCCGCGCCCCGCCGGGAAATTTCCGCCGTGACCACCGAAGCGTCCCGCGAAAAGTTCAAGGCCTTTCTTACCGACAAGGGCCTGCGGGTCACCAACCAGCGTCTGGCCATTTTTGACGCGGCGTTTGCGCAGAAGGATCATTTCACCGCCGAGGAGTTGCTGGTGCACGCCCGCGACCTGGACGAATCGGTGTCGCGCGCCACGGTCTATCGCACGCTGCCGATCATGACCGAGAGCGCGCTGCTGCGCGAGATCGACATCGGCAAGAACATCAAGTTCTACGCGCCCAGCCACGACAACCGCACCCAGCAGGCGCAGGTGATCTGCCTCGATTGCGACAAGATCTTCGAGATCAACGCCCCGTTCATGGAATGGTACGGCACCACGGTCTCATCGAAGCTCGGGCTCACGCCCGTGTCGCAGCGCCTGCAGGTCAGCGCGCACTGCAACACCTTCCAGAAGACCGGCCGGTGTCCCCACCGCAACAATTGACGGTCCCTCATGGTGAAGCCACCCGTTGATGTTCAATTCGAGACGCGGTTCCTGGAAGCCGTTCACCAGCGCGATCCGCATTTCGCCGACGTGATTGAGATCCTGGGCGGGCTCTACACGAAACAGGGGCGGATTGCGGATGGACTCAAGATGGACCGCAAGCTGGTGCGGCTTCGCCCCGACAACGCCACGGCCTTTTACAATCTGGCCTGCAGCCTTGCCCTCAGCCGGCGCCGGACCGACGCCCTGCGCGCGCTCGAGCGCGCCGTGGCGCTGGGCTACGACGACTACGACTGGATGCAGCAGGATCCCGACCTTGAAGGGTTGAAGAACCATCCGATCTTTCGACAGTTGCTCGCCAAGCTGCAGCCGCAGAGCTGAGCGCGCCCCGCGAGGTCGCGAAATGACCAATGCTCAATGACCAATGGGGCGTGGTTATCTTGCGCGCCCGGTATCATTGCATTTGTCGATACCTTGGGCATTGGTTCATTGGTAATTGATCATTTTCTGTCATGCCCGCTGTCCTCGATTACGAACCCGTCCTGGTCACACCGCACGAAGGCGAACCTGAGCCTTTGTCGGACATTCAGGAGGAGATTCTTGAGCTGAAGCGGCAGCGCCACGCGGTCATCCTTGCGCACAATTACCAGGTGGAGCCGATCCAGCGCGTGGCGGACTACGTGGGAGATTCGCTCGGGCTGTCCTACCAGGCCGCCGCCACCCAGGCCGGCGTCATCGTGTTCTGCGGCGTGCACTTCATG
>JBGOXZ010000246.1:0-4799 GCA_041479395.1 Opitutaceae bacterium | reverse complement strand
CCTATATGGAGATCGCCGAGGTGCTCGCCATCCCGGTGGGCACCGTGCGCTCGCGCCTCCACCACGCCGTGCTCCGCCTCCGGCAGGCCCTCAACCCGGCCTGAATTACCATGAAACCCGAAACCCTCGAAGTCCTTTTGCTTGATCGAGCGATGGGTGAACTCCCACCCGAAGTTGTGGAGTTGCTGGAAACCCATCTGACCCACAACCCCGAAGCTGCGCGGCGGGCGGAGGGGCTGGCCTCCGCTATTCAGCTGGCTCGGCAAGCTGTGGCCCGCGTGCCTGAGGTACCGCGGCGGCCGCTCGCGGTGGGGCAATTGCGGCACGTGCAGATGACACAGCGCCGGCGGGCGTTCATTTGGGAGTTGGTCCGACTGGCCGCCTGCGTGGTCCTCGGACTGACTCTCGGATGGTATGGTCATACCGCTCACAAGGCGACCGCGGCTGCGACACCCGTCCCGCCGCTGGTGGCTGCGGTCGGACTGCCACCCGCCCCTGAAAGCGCGAAAGACTTTTGGTCCCTTGCCAACCTCGAGGCGGCGCAACGGGAGCGGCAGCCCGTGGAGAGCCGCACAACCAGCCGGTACCGGCTGCATTGGGATTCGCCGGTGAAGATGCCGCGCGTGGAGGAAAATCTATGAAAACTGTCTCCGTAAAAAGATCCTGGCTCGTGCCCGCCGCCGTCCCCGTGGCGCTGCTGCTCCTGCTGCTGTCCGGATGCCTGGAGAAACACCTCGTGTGGTCGCCCGACGGCAATCGGGCGGCGGTGATCGCGAAGGACGGACTTCATTTCTGTGACACTGAAGGCAAACTGACGTCCCTTCTGCTGCCCGGCGTTTATCAGGCGGCGTGGCTCGGCGATTCGCAAAGACTGGTGGTGGCCCGGGAGCGGAAAGTTGGTGACTGGACGTCCATCGCCCGGGCGCTCGGCCCCGAGCGCGCCGGGAAAGTCGCGGCGGAAGCGGAGTCACTGTGGAAGCAGCTGGAGACAGGCGGCGAATGGGGAATTCTGACGATGGGACTGGGTAAGAAAAAGGATCAAGCCGTCTTGAAGATCTTTCTCCGTGAACGTTACGGAGACGCCTTGGGCGCCAAGGTGAACGCGGGCGAGTGGGACGAGCTCAAATCCAAGCAAGCTGAAATCAGCGAACTGGTGATGGCTCGCATCGTCGGCGAGCAAATCCAGCCCGGCACCCTGTTGCACGAGGGCTTGGAAGAAATCCAGGACATCCGCGTATCTCCGGATGACCGTGCCGTTGCTTTTGCAGCGGACATGACTCCAGATAACGACGGGAAGTGCCGCCTGCTCCTCGCTCGGATCGACGCCACCGGCGCCGTGACGGTCGCCGAGCACACGGCCGCTTATCCCGACTGGGCGACCGGCGGCCGGTCGCTGGTTTATATGCAGGCCTCGGGCGGGGGCGCGAAGGACGACCTCCGGCTTGGTACGCTGGTCCGACGCGAAGTGCTGGATGACAACGGTCAGATCAAGATCGGTGAAAAAGCGGAAGAACTGGCGGGGTTGTTTTTCCAGAATACCACCCGCGTGCGCGGCTTGCGGGACGGTCGGATTCTGTTCAACGCCGTCGAGATCACCCTGCCTGTGGCAGGCAAGGACACCCCCGACGAACACGAAAAGCTTTTCGTGCTGGATTTGGCGCGTCAGGCGACCTTGGTGCGCATGATTCCCCGCGGGGAACAAGAGAACATGCCCAAAAACCTGACGTTCTTTGAGGTGAGTCCCGACGAACGGCAGGTGCTGGTCGGTGGATACGAGGGCGAAGTCAGTGTGCTCACGCTCGCGACCGGCGATGTCCAGGAGTGGCAGAAGGCCGGGGAGTACAACCTGATGGGCGCGCCGGTCTGGCGGAACGCCGAGGAAATCACCTACGCCCGGCGCAATCCAACCGTGGATGGGAAAAAGCCCCCGCGCAAGGCGGAGATCGTCCTGCGCAAGGTTGTCCCGGGCAAAGGCGACCAGGAGAAGGTGCTGAGCCAGGATTGGTCTCCGGAGATGCTGGAAAGCGTCTACAGTGGTTCGGACAAGAAGTAGGCCGTTGGTCGCCGAGACCCGCGGCGGCGGTTTGGCGTGGTCTCCCGCCCGGACGCGGCAGGTTGCGGCTGCGCCCGCAACTTCGCTCTTTATTCCTCTGGAGGGGGCGCCACACTGGCACCCTTATGCTCGATCCGAAACTCCTCCGCGATTCGCCGGACGTGGTCCGCGCGGCGATTGCTAAGAAACACCTCGCGGTAGACTTGGACGCGGTACTGGCGCTGGACATGCAGTGGCGCGCGCAACTCGGCGAAGTCGAGTCGCTCCGCGCGCGGCAGAAATCGGCCAACAGCGAGATGGCCGCGCTGAAGAAGGGCTCGCCCGAATTTCTCGCGAAGGTGCAGGAGATGAAAGGCCTCTCCGGACCGGTCAAGGAGAAGGAGGCGCGCCTCGGCGAAACGGAAGCCCGGTGGCGCGCCGCGATGCTCACGCTGCCCAATGTTCCCCACGCCAGCGTGCCGGAGGGCCGTACCGCCGAACAGAACGTCGTGCACGCCACGAACGGTTCGCTCGACGCCGTCTCGCCGCACGCCCGGCCGCATTGGGACATTCCCGGTTTCGACCGGCTATTTGATTTCGCCCGCGGGGCGAAGGTGACCGGCGCCGGCTTTCCGTTTTTTCTCGGCGACGGGGCCAGGCTCGTGCGTGCGCTCCTCCAGTTCTTCCTCGAGGAAGCCGCCGGCGCGGGCTACGAGGAAGTGTCGCCGCCGATCCTGGTCAACGCCGCCAGTGCCACCGCCGTCGGCCAGCTGCCCGACAAGGAAGGCCAGATGTACCAGACGGTGGAGGATCAATTGTATCTCGTGCCGACCGCCGAGACGCCGCTCACGAATTACTTTCGCGATGAGATCCTCGACGAAGCCGCGCTGCCGGTCTACCGCTGCGCCTACACGCCCTGCTTCCGCCGCGAGGCCGGCAGCTACGGCAAGGACGTGCGGGGCCTCAACCGCGTGCATCAGTTCGACAAGGTCGAGTTGCTGAAGTGGGTGCATCCCGCGACGAGCTACGACGAACTCGAAAGCCTGCGCGCCCACGCGGAAGGCCTCCTGCGCAAGCTGGAGCTGCCGTATCGCGTGCTGCTCATGTGCGGCGGCGAACTCGGTTTTGCGCAGTCGAAGAAATACGATCTGGAGGTCTGGTCTGCGGGTCAGAAGCGCTGGCTCGAGGTGTCGAGCTGCTCCAACTTTGAGGCGTTTCAGGCGCGGCGCGCGCAAATCCGCTACCGCGCGAAAGAAACGGGCAAACCCGAACTCGTGCATACGCTCAACGGTTCCGGCCTGGCCGTGCCGCGCACGCTCGCGGCGCTGCTAGAGAACAATGTCCAGGCCGATGGCCACGTGCGCATCCCGGCGGCGTTGGTGCCATATTTCGGGAAAGGGTCTTTGCGCTTCGAATGGCGTGGTTCCTCTGTCATTCGGAGCGAAGCGAAGCATCCAGCCATGCTCGATGGGCAGAATCCGGGTGGACCTCCCGCTCCGGTGCAGAATGACGAAAACAAATGACGGTCGCTGGCGGCAACGAGCGGCGGTTGTCGCGGGACTGCTCCCGCGCGAACGGCTGCATCCGGCGGTGTTGACCTGGGCGGAGAGCCGCCGGGGCGCCGCGCGGCAGGCATGGGCCCTGGCTCTCTCGGGCGGAGCCGATTCGCTGAGCCTGTTGCTTCTGATCTGGGCGCACTGGCCGGAACGCCGGAGGCAGCTGGTGGCGCTGCATTTCAACCATCGGCTGCGCGGGCGGGCGGCCGACGCCGACGAGCGGTTCTGTCGGCGGGTGTGTGCGGCGCTCGGGCTGCGCTTGCATGTCGGCCGCTGGCGGCAAAGGCGCCGGAATGTGAGCGAAGAGGAGGCGAGGGCGGCGCGCTTCGCGTTCTTTGCGCGAGCCATGCGTCGTGCCGGAGTGCGGGCGCTCTGGCTCGGTCATCACCAGAATGACATCGCGGAGACGATGCTGATGCGCCTGGCCCGCGGCAGTGGCACGGCGGGATTGGCGGCGCCCCGGCCGGTACAGCGCGTGGAGGCTCGCGTGCATCTGCGTCCGCTGTTGACGCTGAAGAAAGAAGAGATCATCGCGGCGCTGCGCGCCGCCGGCGTCCCGTGGCGCGAAGATCGCACCAATGCCGGCGGAGGATTCTTTCGCAATCGCATCCGGCGCCAGGTGCTCCCGGCGTGGCAGAAGGCGGCGGGACGCGATGCCGTGGCGGGCGCGGCGCTGGCGCGCGAGCTGTTGGAAGAGGACGACGCCGCGCTGGAAGCCTGGCTCGATGCGCTCCGGCCTCTGCGGCCGGGGCGCTCGCTCGATCTGGCGCGCCTCGCGGGACGACCGCGCGCGCTCCTGCGCCGGGCGCTGCGGCGCTGGCTGCTGGCTCAACCGCTGGCGGGTGGTCTTTCGCGGCAGGGTTTCGAGGATCTGCTGGCCGCGGCCGCAGCGGGGCGGAGGACCAGACGCAGCCTCGGGCGAAAGGGATTTGCGGTCATTCGCGGTGGCGTTTTGCGCTTCGAGGCGGTGCGATCAGAGAAAGGAATGGGGCGGAAAATAGGGTAAATACTGTAGAATGCGCGCCTTAAGCCTAGCGCTTCAATTGACTTCTCCTCTAGGAACCTCCAGCCTATTGCAGTAGTCCAAGTCTCTGCATGCCCGAGAACGAAAACAAATCCAAGCGGCGCCCGCTCAAGAACCTGCCTCCCGACCGGTTTCAGCCGAAGGTGTGGCTCATCTGGCTTTCGATTCTCGCGATCCTGGTCCTGGT
>JBGOXZ010000245.1:0-4811 GCA_041479395.1 Opitutaceae bacterium | reverse complement strand
CTGGGCTGCCCCTGATTCCAGCCCGCCACCCATTTATTCTTAGTCGGCGTGAACTCGTCGAGCGCCTCGTCCTTCACGAGGAAGCCGAGCCGGTCGCAGAGGTCGAGCAGCTCCGGCGCGGGCGGATTGTGGCTGGTGCGAATGGCGTTGACGCCGATTTCCTTTAGCGTGCGCAGCCGCCGTTCCCAGACCGCCGCGGGCACCGCCGCGCCGAGCGGACCGGCATCGTGGTGGAGGCAGACGCCTTTCAACTTCATTGGCGTGCCGTTGAGCGCGAAACCGCGGTCGGAATCGAACGCGATCGTGCGCACCCCGAAGGGCGTCAGCGTTTCGTCGGCCACGGTCGCCCCCTCCCGCACCCGGCTGCGCAGCGTGTAGAGCGCGGGAAAATCCGGCGACCAAAGCCGCGGCCGTGGGAGAGCGGCGGTCTGCACCACGGTTTGCGCCGCATGCGCGTCCACCGTGCCCGGCCCGCTCGCCGTCACGACCACCTGGCCGCTCGCGTCCAGGATGTCCGCTTGAACGGAAAAACTGCGTGCCGCGTCGGAGCCGTTTTGCACCGTGGTCTCAACCTGGACCGTCGCGGCGTCGGCGGTAACCGATGGTGTCGAGACGAACGTGCCCCAGTGCGCAATGCGCAGCGGATCGGCGACCACCAGCCGCACGTTCCGGTCGATGCCCGAACCGGTATACCACCGCGAGTCGGCGAAACGCGAGTGATCGACGCGCACGGCGAGGACGTTGCCGTCGGAGCCGAATTTCAGGTAGGGCGTGAGCTCGAGTGCAAAGCTGGAGTAGCCGTAGGGGCGCCCGCCGACGAACTGGCCGTTGAGCCAGACCTCCGCGTTCGCATACACGCCGTCGAACTCGACCGCGATCGCCCTGCCCTGCCACGCCGGGTCGAGCTGGAAATGTTTGCGATACCAGCCGACGCCGCCCGCGGCGTAGCCATTGCCGCTGCCGTAATCCGCACTGAACGGTTCCTCCGTGCTCCAATCGTGCGGCACCCGAACCGGCCGCCATCCGCTGTCGTCGAAGGCCGGCGACATGGCCGTCGCAAACTCGCCCTTGCTGAAGCGCCAGCCGGCGTCCCAGTCGAGCACGACGCGCGGCGACACATCGATCACCGGCGCGGCCGCCGCGAGGTGAAGGGCCGAGAGCAAGGCGCCGGCCCAGACGAATCGACCAGAAGTGGGTTTCATATATTCTGTGCGCAGCAGCCTCCCATCATACCGGGCGTGCGTCCGCCGTCACTCCAGCACGAGAACAAATCCGCCCTGCGGCGGGAGGGTGATTTCCAGTTGCTTCCCGGAGGGAAGCTGCACCGGTACCTGGCGGAACGAGAGATTGCCGGCGGCTCCATCCGTGATGAGCGTGCCGGAGCCGCGAACGGCGAGTTCGTTCAGGTTCAGCGCGAGCTTCTTCTCCGCCGCTTCGGCATTGATGCCGGCCACATACCAGCGGCCTTCGCCTTGGCGCGCCAGGACCGCGAACTTGCCGGGATGGCCGTCCAGGAACTTCGTGTCGTCCCACACGCTCGGGACGTGCTTGAGAAAATCGCGCACGTAGTCGGGCGCCTTGGCCAGGCCCTCGGGAATCTCCGCGTAGTGCTGGATGCCCGAGGTGAACAACACCGCAAGCGCCAGTTCGAACGCACTGGTCGTGCGGCGCTCGATCCGGTCGATGCGATCGAGCACCGTCGGCGTGAAATCCATCGGGTCGAAAACGTTGCGCGTGAACGGCAGCATGGCCGCGTGCGTGGCTTCCTGGTCGGCATTGCCCTGTTCGAACGTCACATACTCGAGACCGCGGACCGCCTCCATCGTCATCAGGTGCGGATAGGTTCGCTCCCAGCCGCGCGGCAGCGTCGCGCCGTGGAAATTCAACAGGAAGCCGTACGGTGCCGCGTCTTCGAGGAGATCGAGGTAGTAGTCGATCATCGACTGTCCGTCGCCGCCAAAGAAATCGATTTTGAGCCCGGCCACACCCATCGCCTTCAGCCGGTCGAATTCCTTCAGGCGGCTTTCGTGCGTGAGCAGCATGTTGCGCGGCGTCTGTGGCGTCGTGTTCCAGTCGCCCGCCGAGTTGTACCACAACAAAATCCCCACGCCCTTGTCGCGGGCGCAATCGACGAGTTCCTTGACCTTGTCGTAGCCGATCTGCGTATCCCAGCCCGCATCAATCAGCGTGTAGCGCCAGCCCATCGCCGCCGCGTAGTCGATGAAGCGCTTCTGCACGTCGTAGGTCGTGTTGCCATCTTTCAGCAACGGCCAGCTCCACGAGGCCTTGCCGGGCTGAATCGACGCGTCCGCCGGCTGCACCGGCTTGTCGGCGAGATCGATGCCCAGCGTGGACTCCGCAATCAACTTGAGATCGCCCACCACCACGATGCGCCAAGGAGTGAGCCACGGGAGTTTCGACTCGGGATTGACCGGGCCACCCGAACGATTCTCCCGCGGGTCGGGAAAACCGACCGTATACTCCCCGTCGGGCGACTCTGAACGCAGCCGCGTGCCGCAGTAGTTCCGCGACAGCGAGACCTCGCTCACGAGCAGCCAGGTGTCGCCGGAGCGAAAGAGCGCCGGGTAGACCCAGCCTGCCCCGAGTGTCGACGGCGTGCCGACCGGAATGTCCTTCTCGTAATACTCCTCGTAGGACGGACTGGCCTGGCACCAGCCGCTGTGGGCGACCGCAATGGGCTGCAGCCAGGCCCGCGTGCCCGGCAGGAAATGGAACGACGACACTTCCTCCTTCAGCCGGAGCGTCACGGCATTCGTCTCGGGAAAGCAGTAGCGAAACGCCACGCCGTCGTTGGAGACGTGGAAGATGACGTCGAGCCTCTGCCTGGCGGCGGTCTGCAGGTGAAACTCCTTCCGGTTCGCGCGGTAGGTGTTCACGCGCCGCTTGGCGGTGAGAATCTCGTAGCGGTCGTGCACCACGGTCGTCGGGGATTGCCCCGCCCGTCGCAGCCCCTGGGAGAAATCGGCATCCTCGCGTACGAGCCCGAGCCGGGATTCCTGCAGCACCGGCTGACCGGCCAGGCGGATCGCATAACGCGGCGCGCCCGCGCTGGTGAGGCGGAAGTCAACGACCAGCCGACCATCGGGACTGGCGACGCTGTCCGGTTTCGCGTCCGGCGCAGAGTTTTCCCCCGCGGCAAGCAGCGCCCCGGCTGGGAGAAGGAACCACACAAGGATCTTGAGTTTCATCAGTGCGGAGGATCAATCGGCGGCAGCAACTGGATATGCGTCGGCAGTTCGCAGAGAAGTCAAAGCGCGTCCCATTCTTCAGCGGAGATTTTACGTCCAAGAATGGTCTCCACCTGCCGCAGCAACATCTTCAGTTGGGAAACGGAATAATCGGAGTTGGAGGGAACCGTCTGGCGATGCGGACCGAAGACGAGAAAATCGTGGCGCGTGCCGCCATACGGGCCCGCGAAGCCCAAAGCGCGGAGCTTGCGGATGAACTCACGCCTTTTGAGGGGATGCCAGCCGGCCATGAGCGCGTTTGTTCAGGTCGATGCCCGCGAGTTTGGGCAGGGGATGCCCGAGGCGGAGGCCGACGAGCACCCAGTCTTCCAGCGTGGAGCGCAGCTCGCGTTCGCACTCCTTGAGCGTGCCGCCAAAGGCGATGACGCCCGGCAGCTTCGGAATCTCGCCGGCAAAGCTGCCGTCTTCGAGCTTGTCGTAGCGGGCCAGCTCCATCGCGGCTTCAAGGTACGCCGTCAGCGGGAAAGTCATGCTGGCAAAGCTAGCCGGCCCATGGGCCTTGGCAAGGGTGCAAAACCGGACGTGGTGGGTCAGTTTATGTAGGTCGGGCTTTATGGACGCCAATGCGCATCGACATCACTCTGTCGGGGATAAACCCCGACCTACAGTAGCGGTCCAGTCCTGGCAAACTGACCCACTACCAAACCGAAAGCTGCCGCGGCGGGTTAGGGACCCAGTCTTCGCACGAAGCTACGGTGGTAGGAATCAGTCTGCAGCTGGCGGCAGCAGGTTGATATACGTCGGTTGGTCGCGGTCGCAGGTGATCTTGCCGTCCTCGTATTCGAGTTCGACGACCTGAATGGAGCTGCGGCGCCGCTCGTAGCCTTCCCGGGCGCCGACCTGGATTGTGCCCATGCGGCCGGGATGGAGGAAATAGAAGCAATAGGCGCGGTCGCCGCTCACCACCACGCCGGGGTGCCCGCCGTTCGCGCCGTCGTCCGGACCCTTGCCCGGCTTGTCCAGCAGATTGCCCGCCTGCACGGTCCAGTGCAGCGCATCCTCGGAACGGTAAACTCCCAAGCCTTTCCAGACGTCAACCACCATCCAATAGAATCCTTTCCACTGGAAAACGTACGGCCCCTCGCCCGGCCGCTCACCGACGCCGCTGACCTTGCCGCGGTCCGTCCACGTGGCGAGATCGGGGCTGTCGGCGTAGTAGATGGATTTGTTGTCGCGCTCGTTGTTGTACCACAAACGCCAAGTGCCATCCGCGAGGCGGTGGACGCAGGGATCGATCACCCGGTCGGACGACAGCTTCAGGGTGGATCCGTATTTCCACTGCAGCAGGTCGTGACTCGTCAGGTGGACGATGTCGCGCGGGTGATTCCAATCGTCGAAGATCCCCGGCACGATGGTGAGGAACATGTGGTAGGTGCCGTCGTGCTCGATCACCTCGGGCGCCCAATAGGTGTAGTCCTTTTCGCCGTAGCCGATGTCCGCCGTCCCGCGGTAGGTCCAGGTCGCGCCGCCGTCCGCCGACTCAGCGATGCCGATGCGCGTGCCGTGCACCCACGTGACCTGCGTCACCTGATTGTCGGGCAG
>JBGOXZ010000244.1:0-4843 GCA_041479395.1 Opitutaceae bacterium | reverse complement strand
GTCGGTGCGCGAAAATCTCGAGCAGGCGCGGGCCCTGCAACGCGCGGCGAAGCCCGGTCGTTGAGATGCATGGACCTGATCACGGTCATTGCTGTCCCCGGTTTCAGCCCGCATGCATCACCGCGCGGCTGTGCCGCAAGCAGGTCTGAAGATGTTGTTTCTCACGCAAAGCTCGCAAAGGACGCCAAGGTAGGTTTGGGGAACCTGATCAATCCAAACTCCCCAAGGCGAGAAGCCCGTTGCGCCCTTTGTGTCCTTGGCGTGACGCACAAAGCATTTTTCAGTTCAAAGATGCACGCTGTAGCTTCCTGACCCTGTCGCCTGATCCTTCCAGCCTCCGCCAGCGATCAGCGGCCCGAGCCGGCGCACGACAAGGTGGCCAATCAACATGATGCTGGCGACCTTGAGCAGGAGCCAGGGCAGGCCGGTGAGACCGAGGTAGAGGGGCTGCCACCACAGCAACATCGGCAGAAGGCAAAGCTGCGTCCGCCACGAATCCCGGCGGTCCCATGCCGCGAGGACGGCCAGGGGCAGGCAGAGCAGACCGTAGTCATTCGCCACCGTACTGAACAGCGTGCCCATCGTCGTGAGCCAAAGCAAATAGGGCCAGGCGAGGAACGGCGCCGGCCGGAATCGAAATACCCGCCAACTGACTCCCAGGACCACGAGCAACACCAGGCTGCCCACCACCGGCACGGCCGGGATCCGCGCGAACGCGGGCAACCCGAGATCAGTCCAAATCAGGTTCCAGTGGACCACCAGGGAATGCGAAAAATCCATGTAGCCGGAGGTTTGGATCCCCGCACTGGAGCGAAAAATCCCGAACCACGGCGCGAACAGCGATCGCAGGACTATCGCCAGCAAGGCGAACACCCCCGCGCCCACACCGGCGGCACGATAGCGCCGCAAGGCCACGAGCCCCAGGAACAGAATCACGGCATAGGGTTTGATGCCGGCGGCCACCACCACACAAATCGCGGCGACGAGATCCCCCAGCAAGCGGTGCCGGCTTTGGAGGGCGAAAACCAACCCGGCGATGGCGAGCAGAGGCAGCACATTGCAGTTGCCGCGTTCCAGTTCGAACATCACCGGATAAGAGATCAGCGATGCCGCCACCACGAACGGCAGGGGGAGCGCAGGCAACTGCAGCCGCTGGCGCACCCGCCAGGACTGCCACGCAGCGAAAGAGACGATGAGGACGATGATCGCCATCCAAAGAAAAATCGCCGGGAAACAGACCGGGAACGTGAAATCGCCGTCCGGACGCGGAATCGTGAGCTGGGTGGAAACAGATTCGGGCGGGAAGAGCGCGACCCATGCGAACGCGACCAGCGTGAGCGGAGGATAGATATAGTGCTGGTTCATGGGATCCCCGCTGATGTGAAGGTAGGGATTGGCGCCACCGAGCCACGAGCTGACCGCCGCGTAATTGTGGTGAAAGTCGAGCCCAAGAAACGGCCAGATCAGAATGTAAGTAACGCCCGTATCGGGCCGGTCGGCCGATCCCGACAGCAGGCGGGGCAACGGCCGCGCCAGCAGACTGCCCCCCCACCAGCCGGCCCAAGCCAGCAGGATGATGATGGCGGCGACCAGCCACGGGCGGGGACCGTCGATGAGCCGCTTGAACGTGGTCATCGCGAGGCAACCTTGTCGTGCGCCGGCGGGGTCATGCTTGGGTATGGGAATGCGGCAAATCTCCCCCATGGCAACTGCGGATGCAATCGCTTCGCCGGCGGGCCGACTGCAGCCACGCACCGCGGCGAAGGCTCTCTCTCGCCGCGTTTTTCAACGATCTCTGCCCTGAGCCGCTGACGAGGGAGTGTCCTCCAACCGTGTTTGTCATTGTGAACGAAGTGAAATACCGAGGCCGCCGGCCGACAGCCAGCCATCCAGCTCGACCTGGCCGAAGCTCGCGGCGGGCGCTCGCTGGATCCTTCGCTACGCTCAGGATGACAAGCAGGAAGAACAACGGTTTGAAGGCACGGCCCAAAGGGTCGTTGCGAGGAGCAGAGCGGTTTCCGAGCACGTTGCGCGACAATCGGTCAGGCGATCCATCTGGATCACCACGCCCGGCTACGCCAGGCTCGCGGTGACAAGACGATTTGTTAGA
Source organism: Opitutaceae bacterium (assembly GCA_041479395.1). Taxonomy (GTDB): domain Bacteria; phylum Verrucomicrobiota; class Verrucomicrobiia; order Opitutales; family Opitutaceae; genus Fen-1467. The sequence continues at coordinate 2,733 of JBGOXZ010000244.1, read as the reverse complement.
TACGGTTGGTCTCGTAGTCTCAGATTCTCATGCCAGCACCAGTCGCAGGCTCCGGCGCGCCGGACAAATCCCTCCGCTCATTGCCGGCGGACGCTCGGTGGGTGATCCCCTTGGCGGGCGGCGTCATCGGGCTCGCTGCGTTATTGGCGTATTACAACAGCCTCACCGTGCCATTTGTTTTCGATGACAAGGCGGCCGTTCTCGAGAATCCGACGATCCGGCACCTGTCGAATATCCGGGAGGTGTTGATGCCGCCCACCTCCGGCGGCGTGAGCGGCCGGCCTCTGGTCAACCTGTCCCTCGCCGTCAACTACGCGCTCGGTGGTACGGCAGTCTGGGGTTATCATGCGTTCAATCTGGCGATTCATATCCTCGCCGGCCTGACCCTGTTTGGCATCCTGCGGCAGACGTTGGTGCGCGCACGGTGGAGGAGCCTGCTGGCAGGCGATCACTCCCGGCACGGCGACCCGGGCGATAGCCTCTCCCAAGAATCGCCTGCCAGCAGGCTCCTCCTCGATGAGACTACGCTCCTGGCGCTCGCCGTCGCGCTGCTCTGGACCGTGCATCCGTTGCTGACCGAAACCGTGACCTGCGTGGTGCAGCGCAATGAATTGCTCATCGGCTTGTTTTACCTGCTGACGCTGTACTGCTGCATTCGCGGCGCCGGGGCGCCGAAACCGGCGGGTTGGCATGCGCTCGCCATCGCGGCGTGCCTGGCGGGCATGGCCAGCAAGGAAGTCATGGTGTCGGCGCCGCTGATGGTGCTGCTGTACGACCGGACGTTTGTCGCTGGATCGTTCCGCGCCGCCTGGCAGCGGCGCAGGGCGCTTTATTTGGGACTGGCCGGCACATGGGTGCTGCTCGGTGTGCTCATGGTCGGTTCGCAGAAACGGGGCGGCACCGTCGGCTTCGGTCTCGGCGTCTCTCCGTGGGATTACGTCCTCACCCAGTGCCGGGCAATCGTGCTCTACCTCAAGCTGGCGGTCTGGCCGCATCCGCTGGTCCTCGATTATGGCACGGGCCTGGTGAAGCACGCCACGGAGGTGATTCCGCAGGCGGTGCTGCTGGTGCTGCTGGCCGCCGGCACCGTCATCAGTCTGCGGCGCTGGCCCGCCCTGGGTTTTGCCGGCGTCTGGTTCTTCGCGATTCTCGCGCCGAGCTCCAGCGCGGTGCCCCTGGCATCGCAGACCATGGCCGAACATCGCATGTATCTCCCGTTGGCGGCGGTGATCGGGCTGGCGGTGCTGGGAGGTCATCGCCTCGCCGGACGAGGCGGCCTCGTCGTCTGCCTGGCCCTCGCCGTGGGCCTGGGTTGGGCGACCGTGAACCGCAACGCGGTCTACCGCAGCGAACTGTCTCTCTGGCGCGACACCGTCGCATCTTATCCGGATAATGCGCGGGCTCACACCAACCTCGGAAACACGCTGCTCGCACTGGGACAGATGCCCGAGGCCATCGCGCAGTACGAAGCGGCGCTGCGCCTTCAGCCCTATACCCCCGAGGCGCACATCAACCTGAGCAATGCGTTCGCCCGGCTCGGGCGGGCAGCCGAGGCGGTCGAGCACGGCGAGGCGGCGCTGCGGCTCGAGCCTGACTCGGCCGACGCGCATATCAATCTGGGCAACGCCCTCGTGCAGCTCGGTCGGACCGCGGAAGCCATCGAACATTACGAAGCGGCGCTGCGCCTCCAGCCCGACGCCGCCGATGTGCGTGTCAATCTGGGCGCGGCGCTGCTCAAGGCGGGGCGCACCGACGACGCTGTCCGGCAATATGAAGCCGCGCTGCGGCTGGAACCGGCGAGGGCCGACACGCAGTCCGCCCTCGCGAGCGCGCTGGCGACAAAGGGCGATGCTCGGGCCGCCCTGCAGCACTACGCCGAGGCGGTGCGCCTCCATCCGGCGGATGTTGAGGCGCACTTCGCCCTCGGCAATCTCTACGCGGAATCGGGTCGGTTCCTTGAGGCGATTGCAGAATACCGGGAAGCGGTGCGCCTCGACCCGGCCCACTTAATGGCCTGCAACAACCTTGGCAACGCCCTGATGATCGTGGGGCGGGTGGACGAGGCGATCGCGGCGTACACGGAAGCCCTGCGGCTGCAACCAAACAACGCCTCGGTGCGGGAAAATCTGGAGGACGCGCAAGCCATGCGCCGCGCCGCCCGCCCAGGCTCTTCAACCCGGTGACACCACCGGGACGTTGTCACTTAATAAGTGACAAAGGATTACGCTTTCTCCTCGTAAGCTGGGTGAGTTTGTCACTTATTAAGTGACAAACTGAAATCTCATTCTACATTTTCGCCCCATGCATCCCCGGACCCATCCCCGCCTCCAGGCGCTAATGGACCTCTCTGAAGGTCTCGCCTACGTCGCCCGCGAAACCCTCAAACTGGCGCAAAAATCCTACAAGGAGCGCCACCCACAACACCGCGGCGCCACCGTGCGTCCCGGCCCGGACACTCCGCTCTGGAACGAACTCGCGGCCGAAGCACGCCGGCTGATCAGGAAGCGAGGCGAAAAGGTCAACCTCGGCCGCTTCCTCGGCGTGCCCCGCCAGCGCGTGCACCAGTATCTCATGGAGAAAAGCGCCGGCCCCGACGCGGAACGCACGCTGCGTCTGCTGCTGTGGGTGCGCGCCCGCCGCGCCGGTGTCACCTTGTCCTGAACCCGGCAGCTGCTCGCGGCGCGTCGGACGTGCGAGAGGCCGGCCTTAATTCCTAAGACGTGCCCCAGTGGT
>JBGOXZ010000243.1:0-4863 GCA_041479395.1 Opitutaceae bacterium | reverse complement strand
GAAGACGAAATCCGCGCGCTCTTTCAGGACCAGACCTCCGACTACGCCGCGCTCGCCCGCCGGCTCGCCGGCCACGGTGTGCTCGCCGCCGTGAAACTGGGCAAGGACGGCGCCTGGCTCGCGCAGGGGGCGGCCCTGCACCGCATCGCGCCGGTCGCGGTGCCCGACGCGGTCGACACCAACGGGGCCGGCGACGCATGGGCGGCGGGCTTTCTCTTCGGCCACCTGCGGGGCTGGCCACTGCCGCTTTGCGGGGCACTCGCGTCGCTCCTGGGCGCCGAGACCGTGCGCCACCTGGGCCCGATCATCCCCGATGTCCACTGGACAGACGTGCACGCCCGTGCGATGGCTCTCGCGCCTGGACGCTGACCAGAAAAACGTCATCATTCCATTCGCATGACGTGGAGGACGTTCTGCCGTACGGCAGAACGGTCCGCCGCGAGCGATGACCGGCTTCGTCCTGGGAGCATTCGGCTCGGCGGGAGCTCCGACAGGAGTCGCGAGTCTTTCTCGGACCTCGCCCTCCAAATTGAGGGCGGAATTACAGCCACCGGCGCACCCGCCGGCAATAAGCGCGGTAGTCCTCGCCGAATTTCCCCTCGAGGTAGCGCTCCTCCCGGGCGATCACCCCGTAGCGCATCACGACCACCCAAGGCCCGATGACCACGAACATCGCGAGGCTGTTCACCGCGAACGCCACCCCGGCCAGCAGCAGCCCCATCGCCAGATAAAGCGGGTTGCGCGTGACGCGAAACGGGCCCGAGGTGACCAGCGCCGTCGTGGTACGATGGGGCAGGATCGTCGTGCGCCCCCGCCAAATCTCCCCCGCACCAGCCGACGCCAGCAGCAGCGAACCCGCGAGACACAGCGCCACCGGAGCCCACGCCCAAGCCCAAGGCCACAGCGGCGCGGGCCAGAGGAAACGCAGGCCCGCCCCGAGGACGGCCGCCGCGGCGACGATCACCGGTGGCGGAGCGATCACGCGGGCATGGTCGGGGGGCGCGGCCATGGGAACACGCTGGGGCGCACTCCCTCCCGCCACAAACCCCAAAAATCGGTGTTGACATAGTACTCTGCATTGTAGAGTACTCTGTTCATGCAACTCTCACCCGAAGAAGCGGCCCGGGCCCTCGCCGCCATCCAGGCCTCGCGCGAGGCGATGCGTTCGGCAGTGCGGGCGCATCGCGGCCATTACCATCTCTGGCTCTGGGGCGTCATCTGGATCGCGATGGCCCTGCTCGCCGAATTCCGCGGTTTGGCCGGCGTTCGCCTCTTTCCCTGGCTCTGCGCCGCCGGCATCGTGGGCTCGGGGATGCTGGGGTTCATGCAAAACCGCCAGGTCCGCGCACCGGTGGACAGGCGTTTCCTCGCCGTGCTTGCCGTGGTGATCCTCTTTGCGTTTCTCGGGCCGCTGGTGCTGCACACCTCGCCGGATGACAAAGCCCTCTTCGCCTACATCGGCCTGGTCGCGATGCTCTGTCACATGATTGCCGGCATCTGGTTTGACCTGTATCTGGTCTGGCTCGGGCTCGTCATTGCCGCGCTCATCCTCGTCGGGCTCTTTGCTTTCTCCGCCATTTTCTGGTGGTGGATCGCCGTCTTTGGCGGCGGCACGATGATTCTTACCGGCTGCTACATCCGTTACTTCTGGCGCTGACGCGCCGGCCCCGCCATGCCCGATCTCGACCCCATCATCCATCAGCCGGTGCGCCTGCAGATCATGGCCGCGCTGAGCCACCTGGGCAGCCGCGAGCAGGTGGACTTCACCTTTCTCAAAACCAAACTGGATCTCACCGACGGCAATCTCGGCGCGCATCTGCTGACGCTCGAGGAGGCAGGCTATATCGCCGTGGAAAAGACGTTTGTCGCCCGCAAGCCGAAGACCTTTGTCGCCGCCACGGCCGCGGGCCGGCACGCATTCGACGGTCATGTCGCCGCCCTCAAATCAATCCTGAAATCCAAAGGTCCCTCGTGAACGCCGCGCGCCGCCCCACCCACCCCATCCAGCTGTCCCGCCCGCTCGATTGCAGGTTGCTGCCCGGCTTTCGCTCACCATGACATCCGAATTCCCGCTATTACTCTTCATGCTGGCCAGCGCGGCGCCCCTTGCCTGCGCGCATGGCGAGCCGACCAAGGCCGATCGGACCGCGGCGGAGACCGAACGCGCCATCGAGCGCGCCTGTTTGCGTGCCGATGCCGCCACACTCGAGGACGTGGTCAAGTCACTTGCCGCCGCGCTCGCCGCCGAGCCGAACCAGCCGGCCCTGCTCTATACCCGCGCCTTCGCCTCCTATGCGAGCGGTGTCTTGCACCGCGGGCCCAAAGACCAAGCCGCCCGCCAGAAGTGCTATGGCGTCGCCGTGAGTCTCCTCCAGCGCGTGCAAGGCGCGCCTTGGGAAGCCGAGGCGGCGGCGCTGCACGGCAATATTCTGGGCGAGCTCATCGGCATGTAGAAGAATGCCATCTGGGCTGGTGCGACGCTCGGCCCCAAATCAAACCGGCTCCTTGCGCAGGCCGCCAAGGACGCCCCCCTCAATCCTCGGGTGCTCATGTTTCGCGGCCGATCGCTTCTGTTCACGCCCAAAATGTTCGGTGGCGATCCGGTCGAAGGCGCCGCCTTGCGCCAGCGAGCCGTCGATTCCTTCGCCGCTGGCGGCGTGGATATCCCCGGCCCCCGATGGGGGCACGCCAACGCCCTGGCGTGGCTTGGACTCGCGAAGCGGCAATCCGGCGACCTTGCGGCCGCGCGGGCTGCGTGGGAGCAGGCGCTTGCCATCGAGCCCGATTACGCCTGGGTGAAACGCGTCCTGCTGCCGTCGCTCGACCAAACGCCGTCGGATCAATGATCCCCCCTCGCGTGGAGCCGTGCAGCCCGGCGGTGCTGAGCCACAAGAACCTTGTCTTTCCCTGTAACCTTCGCGCCCATTGCCGGTTTCCTCTTGATTAGGCTAATCCTCCATGCTCGCCTTTTGCAACGTCACCAAACGCTTCGGCAGCATCACCGCGCTTGATGGCGTCTCGCTCGAGATCGCCCCGGGCGAATTCTTCGGATTGCTCGGCCCCAACGGCGCCGGCAAGACCACCCTCATGTCGCTCGCGGCCGGCCTGCGCACCACGGAGGCCGGCACGGTCGCCCTCGACGGCCGGCCGGTTGCGTCCGCCGCGAGCGCCGCCCGGCGCGCCCTCGGCCTGGTGCCCCAGACGATCGCGCTCTTTCCGGAGCTCACCGCCGAGGAAAACCTCCGGATTTTTGGCGAGCTCCAAGGTCTGCGCGGCTCCGAACTACGGACCTGCGTCGACGAGGCCTTTGCCTCCGCACAGCTCGCCGACCGTCGCCGCTCGCTCGTGAAAACCTTCTCCGGCGGCATGCGGCGCCGGCTCAACCTCGTCGCCGCGCTCCTGCATCACCCGAAACTCCTGCTCTGCGACGAGCCCACCGTCGGCGTCGACCCGCAGTCGCGCAACGCCATCTTCGAGCACCTGCAGCAGCTTAACCGCGCCGGGGTCACCATCGTCTATTCCACCCACTACATGGAGGAGGCCGAGCGCCTCTGCTCGCGCATCGGCATCATCGACCACGGCAGGATCCTCGCGCTCGGCACGCTGGACGAACTGCTCATGCAACTGCCGTTCGAGGACGAAATAACCTTCCCGGCCGCCGCGGCCACCGCGCCGCTGGCCGCGCAGCTCGCCGCGCACGGCGAGGTCGCCACAGTTGATGGGACCCACCGGTTTCGCCCGCACACCGACTATCCCCTGTCCGCCTTCTTTGCCCTGACCGAATCGCTCGGCCTGCCGCCGCGGCTCTTCATGAGCCAGCGGCCGACGCTCGAAGCCGTTTTCCTCCACCTCACCGGCCGCACGCTGCGCGACGCCTGAAGCTGCCGCGCCCTGCCGCCACCCTCCCCATGTCACAGGTCCGCATTCTCCTCCGCAAGAGTCTGCTCTCGTTCTGGCGCGCCAAGGCCGCGGTCACCATCACCTTCCTCGTGCCCATCGTGCTGATCTATCTCTTCGGGCACGTCTTTGGGCTGTACCGCAAGGACAGCGGCCCCGTCGGCATCCCGATCGCAGTCGTGAACCTGAGCCAGGAGCCCGCCGCGCAGAAACTCATCGCGGCGCTGATGGCGGAAAAGGCCTTTCGCGTCATCACCACCCGCGATCTCGGCGATGGCGCCACCCGGCCGCTGACCGAGGCCGACGTGCGCGCCGCGCTGCATGACAATTGGTACCGCTACGCGCTGATCCTGCCGGCCGATCTCCTGCCGGACGACGCCTTCGGCGTGCGCATGAAGTTCCTCTTCAACCCGCGCAACGAAATCGAGGCGCAGATGGTCAACGGCCTCCTGCAAAAGACCGTCTTCTCCAACGTGCCGCAGCTGCTCGGCCAGTCGTTGCAGAAACGCGCCCGTCGTTTCCTCGGCGACGAACGCTTTGAGCGCTTCAACCGCACCATCGCCAACACGGTCGCCGATCACTTCGGCGGGGACCGCGAAAAGATCTACCAGCGGGCGATCTCCGGTGATTTGGGTTTCAGCGAACTCAATCGGACCGAGGCGGAGACAACGCCCGCCCCGCCGCCGGGCCTGCGCCGCCTGGATTCGGCCCCGGCACCGAACGGCCCCGGTGCGCAAAGCGAGAGTTCGAAATTGGAAGGTCAAAATCCCGCTGCCGCGCCCCCCCAGGATCAGCATTCCTCCCCGGACATTTTCTCACGGATGGTGAAGATCGAAACCGAGCAGGTGGCGGGCCAGGAGGTCAAGAACCCGATGGCCGCGCGCCTCGTCGGCGGCTATGCCATCATGTTCCTGCTCATGGCCGTCAGCGCCTCGGCCACCACGCTGTTCGAGGAAAAGAGTTCCG
>JBGOXZ010000242.1:0-4897 GCA_041479395.1 Opitutaceae bacterium | reverse complement strand
CGCGAAGAAATGCTTCAACGTGATCAGCAAGCCGCCGAAGACCTGCGGCAGGTAGGTGCGCTCGGCAAAGGTGAGGGGCTTGCGTTCGACCTGGATGACGGCCATGGCGGTTGTCCTATCCGGCTTTTTGGAGGAGCGCGATCACAAGCGCGTAGACGACGAGGTTGCCAATGGCGAGCGGGAGCAGGCCGCGCCAGCCGATGCGCATGACCTGGTCGTAGCGGAAGCGTGGCACGGTCCAGCGCACCCACATGAAGAAGAAGATCATGAAGAGCACCTTCGCGAGGAAGATGGCGATGGAAAGGACCCCGACGAGCACGGGCCAGCCCTGCAGGCCGAGCCAGTGGACCACCGTCGCGAGCGGCACCCAGGGCAGCGGGTTCCAGCCGCCGAAGAACAGCAGCACAAACACCCCCGAACCGACGGTCATGTGCGAATACTCGGCCACGAAGAAAAGGGACCACTTGAAGGCGCCGTACTCGGTGTGGAAGCCGCCGACGAGGTCGGCCTCTGACTCGATCATGTCGAACGGGAGGCGGTTGGTCTCGGCAAAGAGCGCGACGAGGAAAATCAACGCCGAGACCGGCATGAGGAAAATGAACCACATGCCGCCCCAGAGGCCGGGCTGGCTCTGGAACGCGACGACGCGGGCGAGACTCAGCGAACCCTCGGTGCCCGGCGCGTTGATCCAGAGAAAGACCGGCAAGACCGAGATCGTCAGCGACAGCTCGTAGGAAATGAGCTGCGCCGAGGCGCGCACGCTGCCGAGGAACGGATACTTCGAGTTGGACGCCCAGCCGGCCAGGATCATCGAGTAGATGCCGAGCGACGCGATGGCGAAGACCGCGAGCAAGCCGACGTCAATATTGGCCAGCATGAGCGGCACGAGCTGCCCGGCCTGGTCGAGGTAAGCCCCGAAGGGCACGACCGTCACGGTGGTGAACGCCGGGATCAGGGCGAGCGCCGGGGCGATCATGAAGTAGAACTTGTTCACGTGCCCCGGCAGCGGATCCTCCTTGAAGAGCAGCTTGCCGCCGTCGGCCAGGAGATTGAACACGCCGAGCCGCTGGAGCCACCGCCCGAGGAAAGGAACCCACGCAAACCACGGCACCATGACCCGGTTGGGTCCGTAGCGACCTTGCAGCCATGCCGAGACCTTGCGCTCCGCCATCGAGCACGCGCCCGCGATCGGGAAGATCACGATGATCACCGCCAGACCCTTGAGGAGGCCCCACACGATTGGCTGAAGGTTGGTCCACAAATCGGTCATGGCGTGTCAGGACAGCGGGGCGTGGAGAGGCAGAGGAAGCAAATCGTAGCCAAAGCCGTCAGGCTTTGGACCTATCCAAACTCTCACGAGTTTGGCTACATTGATCTCTGGCGATTGATCTGAGGAATTCATGTCGTGGCGCCGGCTGCCCTGGCCGATTTGTAGGGCTGGCGCTTGCGCCATGCCGCATCCTTGGCTCGCCGGCAAGCGGCGGCCCGTCCCTACCTCCTGAAATTGGACGACGTACGTCATGATGCGGCGGCTTTCACGGGTTTGTAGTGCAACGTCTCACCCTCGACGAACGGCAGTTTGGCAAAGTCGCTGCCGTCGAGCAGCAGGCCGGTGGCCGGCAGGTTCTGGTAGGTGACCGTGGCGAGCTGTTTCACCTCCGCAGCCAGCGGCGGCCAGAGCCCATCGACATCGCCAGCCAGCGCCGGGCCGCCCGCGGCGGTAACGAGCTTCGAGAGGGTCACCAGGTCGTCGGCCACGCCCCGAGGTCCGGGCACGGCCTGCGCGAACTTCTGGATGCGGAACTGCTGGTTGATGAAGCTGCCGGCTTTCTCGAAGACCGTGAGTGTCGGGATCACGACCCGCGCCGCGGCGCTGGTGGCATTGCGGTGGGTGCCGAGGTAGATGATCGCGACCTTCTTGAGCTGCGCCTCGCTGAGGCCCGCGGCGGTGAGATCTTCACCGATGCTGAGCACCGCCTTCACCCTGCCCGCGTCGATCTGCGCGGCGAGGACGCTGAGCTGCGAGGAGGGCAGCGTCTTGATCAGGCCGGTCATGAGCGCCCCGCGGACGTTTGGATTGCGGTCGGCGGAGATGAGCAAGCCGTCGCCCTGCCCCACCCGGCTGACCAGCCAGCTCGACGCCTGGAACGTGCCAGCGAGTTTCTTCGAAAGAAACTGCTCCTCCACCGAACTGCGGCCCGAGCCTACGATGGCCACGCCGCCGGCCTTGAGGAGATCGGCTGCGGCCTTCAGCGCCGAGTCGGTGGCGGTGGTCTGCCCGTCAACCGTTGACGCAGTGAGGCGATCCTCGACGGCCACCTGTTTGTAGAGCAGCCGGCCGCTGTCGGCCATCCACGTATCGTTCACCTCGTCGTTGCGGCGCGGGGTGATGCGATAGATGACGCCTTCGCGGCTCCAGACCTCGGTATTCACGCCGGCGGAAGACTCGGGGCAAATGCCCGGCGTGGTTTTGAGAAACCACACGCGCATCTTGAAGCGAAAGTCAGTGCTGGTCAGCGCGCCGACCGGGCAGATATCGACGGTGTTGAGCGAATAATTGTTCTCGAGCTGCCGGCCGGGATAGCAGGTGAGCGTGCTGTAACTGCCGCGGTCGACAAAGCCCAGCACGTCGTCCCTGGCGATCTCCTTGCAGAAGCGCACGCAGCGCGAGCAGAGGATGCAGCGCTCGTCGTCGAGCATGACGCGCGGGCCGAGCAGGGTGCGCTTGGGCTTGACGTTCTTCTGCTCCGTGAAACGCGAATAGCCGCGGCCGTAGCCGGTGGCCTGCTCCTGCAGCTTGCATTCGCCGGCCTGGTCGCAGATCGGGCAGTCCAGCGGGTGATTGATGAGCAGGAACTCCATCACGCCCTCGCGGCAATCCCGCACCAGCGGCGTATTGGTGCGGATGTGCAGCCCGGGCGCCGCATTGGTGAAGCACGCGATGGTGGGCTTCGGAACCCAGTTGATCTTCGGCCGCCTCGTCGCCGGATCCACGACGGGCTGCTTCGTGGCGGGATCCAGCGCCGGCATGCCCATCTCGACCAGGCACATGCGGCAGTTGCCCGCGATACTCAGCTTCGGATGGTAACAGAAATGCGGAATCTCGATGCCGACCAAGCGCGCTGCTTCGATCATGTTCGTGCCTTTCGGCACGGCGATCTCCCGGCCGTCGATGTTGACGGCGATGAGATCGGGTTGGAGCGATGCGATCATGGCGGAAAACTAGACGAGAGCAGGTGCAGTGGCGGGCTGGTGCTTTCTGGCCTCAGCGTAGCCCTTGAATTCGTCGGCGAATTTCAGGACGAAGCTCTGCGTCGGCCAGGCGCAGGCCTCGCCGAACGGACAGACGGTGCGGCCGGCGATCTGGTCGGCCACGCTCTTGAGCAGTTCGTCGTCCCCCGGTCGGGCGTCGCCCTGCACCATGCGGGCGGTGATTTTCTTCATCCAGAGCGAGCCTTCGCGGCAGGGGGTGCATTGGCCGCAGCTCTCGTGGGCGTAGAAGGCGTTGAGGTTGGCCAAGGCGGCGACCATGTCGGCCGAATCGTCCATCACAATGATGCCGCCGGAGCCGCCCATCGAGCCGCACGCGACCAGCGAGTCGAAATCCAGCGGAATGTCCTCCACGCCCCAGTCCACCGTCGAGCCGTCCCACCGCCTGACCTTGAACCGTTCGCCGAACCGGAGGATTTTCGACGAGGAGCCGCCGGGGATGACGGCCTTGAATTTCCGCCCGGGCGGCGGCCCGCCGCAGATGTCGTTGAGCAGCTGGCCGAGGGTGATCTTGCCGGACTCGAGCTCATAGTAGCCCGGCCGCCGCACGTGGCCGCTCACGCAGAGCAGGCGCGTGCCGGTGTTGTTGAGCGTGCCGATCCGGGCGAAGGCCTCGCCGCCCATGTCGGCGATATGCTTCACGTGGCAAAGGGTCTCCACGTTGTTCACGATGGTCGGGCACTGGTAGAGGCCGAGGACCGCCGGAAAATACGGCGGCTTGATGCGCGGATACGGGCGCTTGCCTTCGAGCGACTCGATGAGGCCGGTTTCCTCGCCGCAAATGTAGGCCCCGGCGCCGCGATGCACGTAGATTTCGCAGGAGTAGCCGGTGCCGAGGATATTCGGGCCGACCAGTTGATGCGCCCGCGCCCCGGCGATGGCGGTTTCGAGGAGGCGCGCGCCCTGGGGGAACTCGCCGCGGATGTAGATGTAAGCCTGCTTCACCTGGTTGGCCCAGCAGGAGATCATGATTCCCTCGATGAGCTGGTGCGGATCCTGGTGGATGATGTAGCGATCCTTGAACGTGCCGGGCTCGGACTCATCGGCGTTGGCGATCAGGTAAATGGGCTTGCCGCTCCGGCGATCCACCAGCGACCACTTGACGCCGCAGGGGAAGCCGGCGCCGCCGCGGCCGCGCAGGCCGGACTTCTTCATCTCGTCAATCAGTTCCTCCGGCTTTCGCGCCACCGATTTCTTCAACACCTCGTACCCCCCGTGCCGGAGGTAGCACTGGATGTCAGTGGTGTAGCCGGGCTCGTCGATGTGCCGGCAGATGAGACGGCGTTCAGCGGGATGCGGCATGGGTGGAAGATCTCAAGGGTGAAAAGGCGGCGTTCCGTCGCGGGCGGGCCCGGCGTCCTCGCGCAGGTATTTCGCGTAGTCGCCGTGCGGGATCGGCTGCAGATCGAACAAGGGGCGCTGGTAGACGTAGACCCACGCGGTGACGGTGCGCCCGTCGTTCAGGGCCACCTGCACCAGGTCGCGGCGGAATTCGCTCGTATCGGGCGAGGCCGGGTCGAACCCCTCGTACTGGTCGAGCCGCACGAAGGTCGCCTGCGGCGCGAACACGCGGTAGACCTCGCCGGTGACCGCCACGCCCTGCGGGTCGACCACGAGCACTGGGAAT
>JBGOXZ010000241.1:0-4898 GCA_041479395.1 Opitutaceae bacterium | reverse complement strand
GTCCATGAAGCTCCCGCCGTATTTCACGACAAAAGTCGATCCGTGAAAATCCTGGATATACGGCAGCGCCTCCAGCAACACCCGCGCCTTGGCTGTGATTTCGGCAATATCCATTGGCGCTTATAACGCCGGGCGGGCGGACTGCCGGACGGCTGGTTTAGTCGCGAAGATGGCGGTGACGATGTTCGGGGCGGCGCTCACATTGGCTTGCTGGTGCGGAGTGCATACAACAGTTGCGGTCCGCATTTCCACCACAAACTTTGGAAAACTTTGCGCGCCTCGCGTAGTTTCAGCTTCACACCCGCGCGGGTCCGGCCAATTTGTCGAGACGTGCCGAGCTCCGCCCACGTCTTTTCCTCCCGCGCCGTCCACCGCGCGTGGCTGGCCACGCAGGCCCGATTGCCAGCCGGCTTCCGCGCCGGCACAGCGCGCTTCGCCTTCACCCCGCGCGAGGTGCCCAAACCGGCGGAGATGACGCTGACGCTGATCGCGCTCGACCGGCCGGCGCCGGATTTTGCGGCGGTCTTCACCCGCAACGCCTTTCCCGGCGCGCCGGTCATCATCGGCCGCCAACGTCTCGCGGAGCCGGCGCTCGGCGCCATTCTCGTGAACAACAAGATCTCCAACGTCTGCGCCCCTGAGGGGGTGGAGTTGGCCGAGCGACTGTGCGCGGAGACGGCGCGCCTGCTCGGCCAGCGGCCGCGGGAGATTCTGCCGAGTTCGACCGGCGTGATCGGGTGGCGGTTGCCGATCGAAGCCATGCTGGCCGCGCTTCCGCAGGTGGTGGCGGCGCTCGCCGCCGAATCCGTGCTGCCCGCGGCGGAAGGCATTGTGACCACCGATCTTTATCCGAAAGTGCGCGGCGCCATGGTCGGTGGAGGACGCATCGTGGGCCTCGCCAAGGGAGCGGGCATGATCGAGCCCGACCTCGCCACCATGCTGGTCTACCTCCTCACCGATCTCGTGGTACCGCGCGACGCGCTGCGCGCCATGCTCCGGCGGGCGGTGGACGCCTCCTTCAACTGCATTTCGGTCGACAGCGAAACGAGCACGTCGGACACCGTGGTGGCGGTGTCGTCGGGCCGGGTGCCCTGCGCCGATCTCGCCGCGTTTGAAGCGGCGCTCACGACGGTGTGCCGCGATCTCGCGGAAGACGTGGTGCGCAACGGGGAAGGCGTGCACCACGTCATGCGCGTACTGGTCACGGGCGCACCCCGTCCCGCGTTGGCGCGTTCCCTGGGCAAGGCGATCGTCAACGCGCCGCTGTTCAAGTGTGCGGTGGCCGGCAACGATCCGAACGTCGGCCGCCTGGTGCAGGCCATCGGCCGGCACCTGGGCGCGCGTGAGGCGGGGCTCGACCTGTCCAGGCTTCGCGCCCGGCTGGGCGGCATCGAGATCTTCGCCCGCGGCGTGTTCCAGCTTGATCCCGCCAAGGAAGCGGCGCTGGTCGCCCACCTCAAAACGGCGGAACTCTATGCGAGCGCGCCGCCGCGGAACGGCGTTTTCTTCCCCCCGGTGGATTTTCCGGCCCACGAACGGTGCGTGGACATCGAGGTTGATCTCGGCCTCGGCAGCGCCAGCGCGACGGTGCTGGGTGCCGATCTCACCCACGAGTACGTGAGCGAAAACGCGGACTACCGCAGTTAGCCAGCCGCCACGCGATGCGGCCGGCGGCGCCTACTGGTTCGCATGCGCCACGGTCGCGGGGGGAAACCCATTGAAATAGGTGGAGGAGGCGTGGCTGTAGGCGCCGATGTTCTCGCTGTAGACGAAGTCGTCCCGCTCGAGTTCGGGCAGGTTCTCCGCCATGGAGACCACGTCGAGCGCATCGCAGGTGGGGCCAAAGACGGAGCAGATCTGCGTCGGGCCCTTCTTGAACGCTTTGAGCGGGTAATGACAGTGGTCGAAAATGATCCCGGAGTAGGTGTGGTAGACGCCGTCGTTGATGTAGTAGCAGGTCTTGCCGTCGCGGACCGCCTTGCCGATGACCTTCGCCACCGCGATGCCGGCTGAGGCGACCAGAAAACGTCCCGGTTCCGCGAGAATCTGGATCTCCTTCGGAAACAGGCGGTCGAGCTCAGCCCTGATCACCTTGGCCAGCTCCCGGAACGGTTTCACGGTCGCATCATACGGCGCGGGAAAGCCGCCGCCGATGTCGACCAAGTTCATCTTGGTGTAGCCCCGATCCTTCGCCTCCTTGAACACCCCCGCGGTGAGACTGAGCGCCTGCACGTAGTTCTCAAAGTTGGTGGTCTGGCTGCCGACGTGAAAGCTGATCCCCTCGACGACGAGACCCACCTTGTCCGCCTCCAGAATCAGATCCACGGCCTCCCCCGGGGAGGCGCCAAACTTGGACGACAGTTCGACCATCGCGCCGGTGTTCGGCACCTTGAGCCGCAGCGCCAGGCCGGCATTCGGCGCGTGCCGCTTGATCTTCCGGATTTCCTCGAGGTTGTCGAACGTGACGAGCGGCTTGTACTGGTTCAGCTGCTCCAGCGTCTCGGTGGCCTTGGTCGGGTTGGCGTAGATGATTTTGTCCCAGATCCAGTCCTGCCGCTGCTTCGCCGGCAGGTCCTTGATGTTCTCGTGCACGATCATGAACTCCGGCATCGACGCGACGTCGAAGCTCGCCCCCTCCCGATAGAGCGTGCGGACAATGGCGGGGTCGGGGTTGGCCTTGACCGCGTAGTAGACCTGCACGCGCGGCAGATGGCGCCGGAACTGACGGTAGTTTCTCCGGAGCGCGTCGTGATCGATCACGAACAATGGCGTGCCGTGCCTCTGCGCCAGCTTCTGCAGTCGAGTCAACGAAACCATGACAATCCTTTCCCCTGAGCGTGTTCCCGCCCGCCGGCGTCTGCCTGCCGTCTGCCGCCGATGTCGGGACCTGCCACCGTGGATGCTGCGTTCAACTGCCGTCCTTGATCAGGAAATTCTTGAATTGCCAGGGATCCTTCCAATCGAGCTCCGGCCGGTTGTAGCCCTGGAAGGCATTCGTGTAGTGCTGCAGCGGCGTCCAGTCGACCGGTTTGGAGATGAACCGGCCGAGATAAGGCTTCGCGACCCGGAGCACGAACTCGTGCGGCAGGTCGTCGGGCACACAGACGCCCATCGCGGGATTCGCCATCATCCACATCGCCGCCGCCACCACCGCGATGGCGACCTGCATGGTCGTGGCGTTCTGGTGCGGCACGAGGCGGCGGGATTCCTCGATGCTGAGATCGCTGCCAATCCACCAGGCCTGGTACGCGTGCCCCATCAGCAACGCCCCCAGGATGTCGGCGCCGCTGGTGATCTCGTCGTTCATGATGCGCTGGTTCTCCACCAGACGGTAGTCGTAGCCGCGCAGCTCGTTCAGCGAGGCGATGGCGCAGTCGCACGGGCAATAGGCATAGTGCACCGTCGGCCGGTAGACGGCCCGGCCCTTCTCCCAGACGGTGAGCTTGTCCGAGATGGTGAAGGCCTCGCCGTGGCGGACCACCATGCCGTGGATGACGCAATCGGGCACCCAGGAGCGGACCCACGTGTTGATGCCCATGCGCGCGAGGCAGATCTGGTTGCGCGGTCCCTGCTTGTGGCGGTAGGCGAACGGCGGCAGCGCCTTCTCGTGCGTGCCCCATCCCATCTCGGCGGTCGTGGTGCCCTCCTCGCGAAAGCCCTCAATGCTCCACGTGTTGACGAACTCGTCCACCCGCTTCGGCTGGTCGGTGATCTGCGTGTCGCGCTCGCTGCAATGGATGACCTTGACCCCGAGCTTCCGCGCGAGGTGGTTGAACTCCTGGCCCGCGATGAGTTCGCGGACCTGCTCCGCGGCCCTCCCCTTGACCTTCCGGTCCGCGACGAGGCGCTCGCCGAGGTCGATCAGACCTTGCTTGGTGAAATGCGAAATCAAGCCGGGGTTGGCGCCGTGTTCGATCACGGCGCTGGGACCCTTTTCCTTCCACGCCGCCACCATCCGGCGGACATTCATGTGCCGCCAGTACAGCGAGCGCTCGGTGGGATGCTTGTTGGGCGCCCCCGCATACGGGTCCCATAGCTCGGTCGAGGTGTTCACGTAGAGCACACCGTGGTCGTGGCACCACTGCAAAATCTCACAGGCGTCGATGTTCCAGGCGAGATCGATGAGCAGATCGCCGGCGGACAGATATTTCCCGAGCAGCCGTCCCAGGTTGTCGCGGGTGACGCGGTCGCGCACAAAACGCACGCCCCGGACCGTCCACGGCTTCAGCTTGGCCGACCGGTCCTCGAAATCCATGACCGTGATGTTCCCGGGCGGGATCTTCACCAGCTCGAAAACAATCGGGAGCGTGCATTCGGCCACGGCCCCGTAGCCCACAAAAAGGATTTTCCTGGCGAATTCGGTCATGATCTCGGTCGGTTGCGTTGCGGAGTCCGGCGCAGGATCAAGCGCTCGCGTTTCCTGCTCGGGCTGCTCGCAATTTTTTGCGGCATGACCCCAGTTTGAAACGTGCGCGGGTGCAAGAGTTTTCAGGACTCGCCGCCTGCCTGGGAACGGGCGCGCGAAGGGGCGGGTCGTCGGAACAGGAAATATCGATCTGCCGCCAAAAAACCAAGAGCAGCGTGGGTCTTTCCTTGCTTCTGAGCTCCGCCGCGCCGGGACAATGCGGTTGCCCGAGGTGTAGGAAGCGCGCTGGCGCGCGATGGCGGAATGAAAATCGCCCGCCAGCGGGCTTCCTACAAAACCAATCGTCCGGCAGATCCGTTTCCAGAGGTGACTTGCCAACCAATTGAATCGTTCCGGCCTAGACGAGGCCGGCGGTTTCCGGAAATCCGCACCAGAGATTCATGATCTGCACCGCCTGGCCGCTGGCGCCCTTGATGAGGTTGTCAATGGCGGAGGTGATCACGAAGTTGCCGGTGCGCGGGTCGAGCACCGC